>CACZQU010000001.1 GCA_902783305.1 uncultured Lachnospiraceae bacterium
CGTCGAAGGCGGCAACGTCGAAGGCGGCAACGTCGAAGGCGGCAACGTCGAATCCGTCGACGGCTGAGCCCAGACAGGGAATCTGCAGCCGCTGAAAGCGGACAAGAGTTGCAAAAAGGTACGATAAAAATTCAGACCGGATGAGCGGGATTCATCATTCCGCTCATCCGGTCTTTGTCAATAGAGAAGCGAGTATACATCCCCGCGTCTGCGGCCGTCATGAAATGTATCCGGTATAACTCACTTCACCACAGAAAGGGCATCATTGAAATGGAATTATCTCTGGTTCTGGTCAGCAAGCTTATGTCCATGATGATTTATATGCTGGTCGGTTATCTCGTTGTAAGAATCGGAATCCTTAAGCCCAGGGACAGCAGGATTCTCTCCCTTCTGGCCGTATGGGTCGTACAGCCATGCATGATCCTCAAGTCCTTTCAGATCGAGCTGACCCGGGAGAGAATGCAGGGATTCATTGCCTGCCTGGTCTTTGCCTTTATCACTTATGCGGTCTGGATCAGTCTCACCGAGCTGATCAAAAAGCCGCTGAAGCTGGACCCGATCGATCAGACCACCCTGATCTACAGCAATGTCGGAAATCTGGTGCTCCCCCTGGTTGCCATGACTTTGGGCGAAGAGATGGTCTTCTACGGCAGCTGCATACAGATCCCCTTCAACCTCCTGACCTGGACTCACGGGGTATCCGTGATCCGCGGCGAAAAAACCTTCCACTGGAAAAACATCATCCTGAATCCCAATATTATTGCCGTGCTGTTGGGTCTGTTCCTCCTTCTGACTCATCTCCATCCGCCCGACGTCATCCGGACCAGTGTGGAGGGCTTTGCCCAGATGATCGCACCGATGTCCATGCTGGTCGTGGGTATGGTCATCGCAAATGTCAACCTGAAGGAGGTATTCAGCTTCAGAAAAGCCTATCTGATTATATCCGGGCGGCTGATCGTATATCCAGTGCTGCTCCTCGCCCTGCTGTACATCTCCGGTTTCCTGAAACGCTGTCCTGAGTATGTCCCCTTTTTCCTTGTTCCTCTCCTGTCCTTCTCCGCTCCCCCTTCCTCCACGATTTCCCAGCTTTCCGTCGTATACGATGTAAAGCCTGTCGAGGCAGGAATTTATAATGTCATCGGAGCACTGGCCTGTATTGTCACCATGCCGATGATCGTCCTTTTCTATCAGTTCCTGTTTGCCTGAGCTTCAGGAACTGTCGTAAAACTACTCATCCTCAGGTTGTGCCCGGCAGGCATCGTTCAGCAGCGGCCGGGTCGGGAGACGAGACCCATTCGCCCGTGCGCAGCGTTATGCGTAAACCATGAATAGTAAGGCACTGTATCTGAAAAAGGGAGCCGGTCCTGTCTGTGGACCGGCTCCCTTTGATCTGTTCACTCGATTCCGAATCATCGGAGGTATAGAGCGGGATAGTCACCTTCACTCATCTGCGCTCAGCCATACTTTTCAGCTGTTCGTATTTCTCTCTGGAAAGCTTCGCTCCTTCGGCGAAAAGCGTCTGGGCGTTTTCGGGGAATGTACGGCGAAGTGACGCATACCGGACTTCCCCGTCAAGGAATTCCTCATAAGGAACAGATGGCTCACGGGAATCCAGATGGAATCTCGGCGTCGTCATCGGATTATACCGGTACAGATACCAGTATCCCGCCTCTACCGCCTTCTTCATCTCATCCTGAACCTTGTCCATCCCGCAGCGCAGTCCATGGCTCTGACACGGCGCATAAGCGATAATCACGCTCGGTCCCGGGAAGGCTTCCGCCTCGCGGACAGCCTTCACCAGCTGGGCATGATCAGCCCCCATCGCAACCTGGGCTACATAGACATTGCCATAGGTCATCAGCATTCCCCCGATGTCCTTCTTCGGCCGTTTCTTGCCGGAAGCAGCAAACTGGGCTACAGCCCCGACCGGCGTCGCCTTGGAGGACTGACCGCCGGTATTGGAGTATACCTCGGTATCCACAATCAGGACATTGACGTTTTCACCGCTGGCGATGACATGATCCAGTCCGCCAAAGCCGATGTCATATGCCCAGCCGTCCCCTCCATACATCCAGAAGGTTTTCCGGGCAAGCTGATCCTTGTATTTCAGGATCGTCTTCGCCTCTTCCTCACCGCGGGTTTCCAGCACTCTGACCAGGCTTCGGGAAGCTTCCCAGGAGGCATCGATATCGTCATAGGTCTCAACCCAGCGGTCGATGGCTGCCTTCAACGTCTCGTCCGGACAGCTCTCCCGGTACGCAAGAAGCCTCATTTTCTGCGCCTCTCTCTGCTGCCGGACGGACAGCACCATACCCAGGCTGAATTCCGCATTGTTTTCAAACAGAGAATTGGACCAGGCCGGACCATGGCCTTCCTTGTTCACCGTATAGGGGATTCCGGGCATCGCGCTCCCCCAGGCCTGGGAACATCCTGTCGCGTTTGCCCAGAAAACACGGTCCCCGTAAAGCTGTGTAAGGAGCTTGGCATAAGGTGTCTCCCCACATCCGGCGCAGGCCGCGGAGAACTCTAAAAGCGGCTGACGGAACTGGCTTCCCTTCACGGTATACGGATCAAAAAGATCGCCCTTGTCCTTGAGACGCAAGGCATATTCCCAGGCTTCGGTGTTTACCGGCACCTGACCGATGCTGGTCATCGTGAGGGCTTTTTCCTTTGCCGGACAGACATTCGCGCAGCTTCCGCAGCCGGTACAGTCGAGAACACTGACCTGCATGCTGAACATCAGACCCTCGGCCTGTTTTCCCTTCGCCGCCGTCAGCTTCATTCCCTCCGGAGCCTTTGCCGCCTCTTCCGTGTCCAGAAGATACGGACGGATCACAGCGTGAGGACACACGAAGCTGCACTTGTTGCACTGGATACATTTATCAGGATCCCAGACCGGTACCCGGGTCGCTATTCCCCTTTTCTCAAAAGCGGTAAGCCCCATATCCATCACGCCGTCTTCATAACCGGCAAAAGCACTGACCGGAAGGTCATCCCCCTTCTGCGCGTTGATCGGGTCAAGAAGCTTTGTGACTACCTCAGGGACATCTCTTTCCGGGGCAGCCTCATCCGCCGCCGTCAGCCAGCTCTCCGGCACCTCGATCCGTACCAGTCCGTCCTTTCCGGCATCAATCGCAGCCAGGTTTTTGGCTACCACATCCTCCCCTTTGGCAAAGTAAGTTTTCGTCGCGGCTTCCTTCATAAAGCGCACCGCGTCCTCCACCGGAATCACCGGCATCAGATGGAAGAAGGCGGACTGAAGCACCATGTTGAAATGGTTTCCCAGACCCAGTTCTCCCGCGATCTTCACCGCGTCGATCACATACAGCTTCAGCTTCCGGGAAGCGATCTCCCGTTTTACCCAGGCGGGAAGATGCTCTTCCAGCTCCTCCCCATTCCAGGAGCAGTTGATGAGAAGGGTTGCTCCCTCCTTCGCCTCTCCGGCGATATCGTATTTATCCAGATAGGTCTGGTTGTGGCAGGCGATGAAATCCGCCGATTTGACATAATAGGAGGAGCGGATCGGCTTGTCCCCGAAACGGAGATGGCTCTTGGTCACACCATAGGATTTCTTTGCGTCATACTCAAAATAAGCCTGCGCGAATTTCTCCGTATGGCTGTTGATGATCTCGACGGTATTTTTGTTTGCCCCTACCGTGCCATCCGATCCCAGTCCCCAGAATTTGCAGCTCACCAGGGAAGGATCCTCCGGATAAAGCGGTCCTGCTTCCGGAAGGGAACGGTGTGTGACGTCGTCAACGATACCGATGGTGAAGCCATCCATCGGGCTCTCTGCCTTCAGGTTTTCAAATACCGAGGCAATCTGCGCCGGGGTCGTATCCTTGGAGGACAGACCGTACCGTCCTCCCACCACCGTAAGCTGGCTGCATCCCCGAAGAACCGTGCAGACATCCTGATAAAGAGGCTCCCCGGCGCTTCCGCTTTCCTTTGTACGGTCAAGAACCGCTATAGCCTTGCAGGTTTTCGGCAGACACTCTCTGAAGCGGCGGGCGTCGAAGGGGCGGAAAAGATGAACCTGTACAAAACCGACCTTCTCTCCTCTGGACCGCAGCAGATCCACCGTCTCCTGAGCGCACCCGCTGACGGAGCCCATGGCGACGATAACTCTCTCCGCTTCGGGATCCCCATAGTAATTGAAGATATGGTAATCCTTCCCGGTCAGCGCATTGATTTTCCCCATGTACTCTTCCACAATATCCGGAAGCGAATCGTAATCTGCGTTGCTGGCTTCGCGGATCTGGAAGAAAATATCCGGATTCTGCACCGTTGCCCGGATCATGGGATGCTCCGGATTTAAGGCATGTGCCCTGAAACCATCCAGCGCTTCCCGGTCCAGAAGTCCCTTCAGATCTTCATATTCCATCCGGGCGACCTTGTCGATCTCATGGCTGGTACGGAAGCCGTCAAAGAAATGCATAAAAGGAACCCTGGCTTTGATGGCGGCCAGATGAGCCACTCCCGCCAGATCCATCACTTCCTGGACACTACCGGTGGAAAGCATGGCAAATCCGGTCTGACGGCAGTTCATGACATCGGAGTGATCCCCGAAAATGGACATGGCATGAACCCCGACCGTACGGGAAGCCACATGAAGAACTCCGGGAAGGCGTTCCCCCGCAATCCTGTGCATGACCGGAATCATCAGCATCAGACCCTGGGAAGAGGTAAAGCTCGACGCGAGAGCGCCGGTCTGCAGCGCGCCGTGTACTGCCGCAGCCGCTCCGGCTTCACTCTGCATTTCCACAAGCTGAACCGTCTGTCCGAAAAGATTTTTCTTCCCTTTGGCCGACCATACATCGGTCTTTCCTGCCATCGGAGAGGATGGTGTGATCGGATAGATGGCAGCAATCTCCGTAAACGCGTAAGCAATATAGGCGGCAGCTTCGTTGCCGTCCATAGTGACATAGGTAATCTGCTTTTTACTCATCTTCATTTCTCCTCATCTATGATTCCCGTGCAAAAAGCCATGCTCCACTGCGGGCTTACCCGCAAGTGGAGCGATGGATTTTTTGCACGTCCCTGTATTCGTATGGATGCCGGCTTATATTCTGCCGCTTTGCGGCTTAGACGGCATCTGGCTCACAGATGTCAAATCGTCTGCATGCATTGTCCCGGAATATTTTTCTCAGCGCTTCGTCCGGGAGATCCAGTCCCAGAAGATAATCGATATCGGGCTTCTGGTGCCAGAAAGGGTAATCCGTTCCGAACATCACCCTCTCCTCCCCATAGGCAAGAATCAATCGTCTGCTGTCCCCGGGCTTCAGCAGATAAAAAGAGGAGGAAGTATCCACATACAGATTGGGAAAATCCGCCAGGACTCTGGCTGCCTCCTCCCACACGCTCCATCCGCCAAGGTGAGCGCCGACAAATTTCAGACCGGGGAAACGTCTCAGCACCCTGGCCACCCTCTGCGGACTCGAATAATCATAGCGGAAATCGCCGGTATGCACAAGCACAGGAAGGCCCTGATCCTCCAGCATCTCATAAATGCTCATCGCTTTCGGCGAATCTACATAAAACTGCTGGACATCCGGATGGATTTTTACCCCCGAAAGCCCGAGCCTCCGGATTTCCTCCAGATCCCCGGCCAGATCCTCCGCGTCCGGATGCATCGCGCCCAGGCCGGTAAAGCGCCCCTGCGACTGCCTGACACTCCGGGCAATAAAGCTGTTGATCCGGGAAACCTGCCGGGGAGCGGTGGCTACCGAATGGACAACGAACCGGGAAATCCCGCTCCCGGTTCCGCTGGAGATCAGGGTATGAACCGTCCCGTCGTAGCAGCATTCCGTCCGGCCCTCATAGAAATTGTCCACCGCTTTCACTGCCTTTGCCGCAATACTGTCGGGATAAATATGGCAATGGCTGTCTATTATTTCGTACTTACTCATTGTATTGCTTTTCCTGAATCCTGACGGTTCAGACCCGTGTTTCAGATCTGTATTTCAGATCCGTAAACATAGTCCGGCTGCATCATCTAATCCTTTACGCAGTCTCTATGGAAGCCGCCTGCTGGAGACCAAGCTTTTCAATCGCCTGCTCGCGCATCTTGTATTTCTGGATTTTTCCTGCGTCATTCATCGGGAAGCCTTTGACAAAGTCAATATATTTCGGCACTTTATGCTTGGCCATATGGTCGAGAACGTACTGCTTCATCTCTTCCACCGTCATCGACACGCCTTCCTTCAGAATAATGCAGGCCATGATTTCCTCGCCCATGGCTTTGTCCGGGACACCGATCACCTGCACATCAGAGACCTTCGGATGCGTGTAGATAAATTCTTCAATTTCCTTGGGATAAATATTCTCTCCGCCCCGGATGATCATATCCTTCAGCCGGCCTGTGATCCTGTAATTTCCTTCCGGCGTACGGCAGGCCAGGTCTCCTGTGTGAAGCCAGCCATCCTTGTCGATGGCGGAGGCCGTCGCCTTGGGCATCTTGTAATATCCCTTCATGATGTTGTAGCCTCTGGCCACAAACTCCCCGATCACTTCATCCGGGCAGTCCTCCCCTGTCTCGGGATCGACGATCTTGCACTCGACCTCCGGAAAAGCGCTGCCGACAGTCGTCACACGCACCTCCAGGGAATCTGTCGTACGGCTCATGGTACAGCCGGGAGAAGCCTCGGTCTGACCGTACACGATGACGATCTCCGGCATGTGCATTTTCTCCACGACATCCCTCATCACCGCGATCGGGCAGGGACTCCCGGCCATGATGCCGGTACGCATGTAGCTGAAATCGGTTTTTTCAAAATCCGGATGCTGCAGCATGGCAATGAACATCGTCGGTACCCCGTGGAACGCGGTAATATGTTCATTATGGATGCACGAAAGCGAAGACTTCGGACTGAAATACGGAATGGGAAGAATCGTCCCTCCGTGCGTCATGGTAGCCGTCATGGCCAGCACCATGCCAAAGCAGTGGAACATGGGAACCTGGATCATCATCCGGTCGGCGGTGGACAGATCCATTCCGTCACCGATGCATTTCCCGTCATTGACAATATTGTAATGCGTCAGCATGACGCCTTTGGGGAAGCCTGTGGTACCGGAGGTATACTGCATATTGCAGACGTCATTCACATTGACGTTTCCGGCCATGCGGAAGACCTCCTCGATCGGGGTGCGGCTGGCGTATTCCAGCGATTCCTCCCAGGTAAGAGCCCCGCTCATGCGGAATCCCACGCTGATGACATTGCGCAGGAAGGGAAGCCTGCGGGCATGGAGCGGGCTTCCGGGCTTATTGTCCTTAAGCTCCGGGCAAAGCTCATTGATGATCTCCCGGTAATTGGAATCCCGGTATCCCTCGATCATCACCAGAGTATGGGTATCCGACTGACGGAGCAGATACTCCGCCTCATGGATTTTGTACGCCGTATTCATCGTGACCAGGACAGCGCCGATTTTCGTGGTTGCCCAGAAGGTCAGAAACCACTGCGGCACATTGGTCGCCCAGATCGTCACCTTGCTTCCGGCCCTGACTCCAAGGGAGATCAGTACCCGGGCAAACTCATCCACATCATCCCGGAACTGTTTATAGGTCCGGGTATAATCCAGCGTCGTAAACTTGACGGCCAGCTGGTCAGGAAATTCCTCCACCATGGTGTCGAGCACCTGAGGAAAGGTCTTGTCCACCAGCTCCTGCTTTTTCCAGACATACTTGCCGGTATGGGCATTATTCCAGTAATGGTGCTTACGGTTGAGCCTGGTGCTCGCAAAATGAGACATGTACGTCGCAAAATGGGTAAGAATGATCTCAAGGTCATCAAGACCGTCGATCCAGTCCGGACTCCAGAGCAGGCAGACCGCGCCGTCATAGTTTACGGAGCGCAGAGCGTTCATCAGATCGTTCATCGGAAGACAGCCTTCCCCGATCAGCTCCGGGACGGGCTTGCCGGACTCGGAAAGGGAATAATCATGCAGCTTTACATGGCGGACATACGCTCCCAGATTCGTAATGGTTTCTTCCGCATCCTCTTTGCCATGGCAGCAGGTTTCAAACATATTCCAGGAAGCGCACAGGCGGTCATCCGCAAACCGGTTGAGAAGATCCCTGAGCTTCGCGGTATCCGCATAAGCACCGCTTGATTCCACCAGAATAACCGCAGCGGCGTCTCCCAGGATTTCCAGCAATTCCCTGATCCTCTGGGAACAGGCGTCAATGCTTCCGAATGTCGTATGGATCCCGATATAAGGGATTCCCAGATTCACTGCCGCGCGGAGGGCTTCCCTGAACTCATCCAGAAAACCTTTGCCGGTAAAATCACCCGCCGTATCAATGCAGGAGACGTGCAGCCCCTGCCGGATCAGAGAACGCCTGGCAGCGGCAGCCATCTCCGGATTGGAGGGGCTGTCCTTGCCCTTAAACATCGCTCCCGTCACATCATAAATTTCCAGACCATAAAGCTTCACCTCTGCCGCGGTAGTGCAGAACTCACTCCAGCTTATCTGATTCCAGTTTTGAATGGAGAATGACAGCTTCAAAAAAATTCCCCCTCTCAGTCTTCCTCATAGACGATCTTGTTCAGAGCGCTGATATACGCGCGGACAGAAGCTCCGATGATATCGGTGGAAATCCCGTTGCCGGAATACACCTTGCCGTTTGCGCGAAGCTTCACCAGGGCGCTGCCCATGGCTTCCCTTCCCTCTGTCACGGTCTGAATCTGGAAATCATCCAGTTCATAATGGTGGCCGATAATCTGCTCGATTGCCAGGAAAGCGGCATCCACCGGGCCGTCCCCGATACCGACGGACCGCATCTTCGTCCCGTTTTTCTCCAGGGAGACATTCGCGGTTGCGGTAATGATATTCCCGCTGTTGATGACATAGCTGTCAATCCGGTATGCCGGGGGGACCTGCATTGCGGTGCTGGCCACAATCGCGTCCAGCTCCCGGGTGCCGACAAAATTCTTTTTGACGGCAACGCGGCGGAATGCCTCATAAACCTTTGCGTTGTCATCATCGGTAAGGTCATAGCCGAGCTGACGGACCACACTGATCACATCGCTGATCGAATCGCTCTCACTCAGACAGACATTGGAGACCTCGCCGCTCACACCGGTATCAAAGGGAGACTGCTCGCTCCTGGTCGTCTCCAGCAGCCGGCGAAGCTGTCCTACGGCGCGCTCAAGCTCGGTCGTGCGCAGATTCGCGGCGATATCCAGATCCTTTCCCTTGGTCTGGATAAAGCGGCTGACCTGGTCGAGGGTCGGGAAACCGGGAGCGGAAGCCGTGCACTTGATTCCGTGAACGCCGCACTTGACTGCGGCTGCCGAGCAGGCCGCAGCCATATTCATCTGATCGCTGACCTGGACATAGACTTCTACCTCGTCCAGGCGGGGAACATTCTCCTTCACCGCGAGAAGGAATCCGGCAAACTCATCCGGAAGCATGACTCCCGCGGTATCACAAATCGTAATGCGGTTGGCCCCTGCCTCAATCGCGGCATTGATCGCCTGATACAGAAATTCGCTTTCGGCACGGGTCGCGTCCAGAGCGGAAAACTCTACATTTTCACAATAAAACCTGCATTTACCAACCTGCTCCTTGATGGCCTCCAGCATGGCCGGTGCCTTCTTGTGGCAGGTATACTCCATCTGTACAGGAGAGCAGGGAACAAGAATATTGAGCTGCGGACGCTTTGCGCTGCGGATGGACTCCCAGGTCTCCTCCACGGAATCGGAAATCACATCTACGCAGGCTGTCAGGGTCGTGTTGACAACGGAAGCGATAGTTTTATTGGATAGCTGGTCAGCTTTCACTGCTGCGATCGGAGGTAGTTCGAGGGCGTCCACGCGGACACGATCCAGCGTACGGGCAATTTCCAGCTTCTCTTTGAACGTAAGCGCGGTTTCCCTTATGACATTGGATTCCCTCAATGTGACATCGATAACTTTAATGATTCTCATGGTTTCACTCCTTATACTGAAAAAATACGCAGGCTGACCAGGCTCTGCCTTTTGTAGCCAAGCCCAGGTATGTCGAAAACCGGATATCTTATCCCGTAAATTTCGACAGGAAGGCTTAATCTACGAATTTAAACCAAATCTGCTTATTTGTCAACCGTAACCTGACCAGTGAGTCATGGGGACAGTTCCCGCGTTACTATTCACGGCCTATTCGTAAAGCCACGCGCGGGCGAATGGTACCCGAAATGGCACGTTCTCACTCGGTCTCGTCTCCCGACTCGGTCGGCGCTAAACGATGC
>CACZQU010000002.1 GCA_902783305.1 uncultured Lachnospiraceae bacterium
CGAGGACGAGTGGGAACGTGCCATTTCGGGTACCATTCGCCCGCGCGTGGCTTTACAGTTAATCCTTGAATAGTAACAGCTGTAATTCACGGTCTGACCTTTCCGGCGCGCGGCGCTGCAGGTAAACCGTGAACAGAAACCATGTACAGACGGCCGTGCCGGCCGCTTTGCAAAAATGTAGACGCTAATTATCTTTTATGATAGAATAATACACTACAAACACGTTATATACTCGCGAACGAAATTGACTGCCGGTTGTAATGATAAGCCGCGGTATATGCAGTTACACCAGACTCCTGCCTGACGCAGCCGTCAAGTGCAGCTGGCATAATCGTATGGCCGGATCCGGCCGGGGAAAGATCGGCGAGGCGATCCGTTTTTAGTCATGGAGGTGGACTATGGGTACGATGAACAGGAAGGAATTTCTCAAAGCGGCGGCACTCGGAACGGCCGGTGTGGCAGCGGCCGGCATGCTTGGCAGCGTGGTAATGGCCTCTGAGGAAAAGGAGACATCCTTTGAAGGCAAAAAGAAATTTGCCGGAATCGGCAGCGTCAGAGAAGTGACGGATGATATCTATTATGTCGGAGCCAGTGAGAAACGCACCCAGTTGTTTGAAAATGTTTATCCTATCCCCAGGGGCGTAGCTTACAATGCCTATGTGATTGACGACGAGAAGACCGTTCTGATTGATACGGTAGACCGCTCGGTTACGGGCCAGTTTTTTGAAAACCTGCAGGCGGTGCTGGACGGAAGGGACCTGGATTATCTGATCGTGGATCATATGGAACCGGATCACAGCTCCGCGATCTCCGAGGTGCTCGTGCGCTATCCCAACGCCCAGGTGGTATGCACAATGGCGGCAAAGGTCATGATCAACAATTTCTTTGCCTGCGATATCACGGACCGTGCGGTGATCGTGACGACCGGAGATACCCTGAATGTCGGAAAGCATACGCTCACCTTCGTCCAGGCTCCGATGGTTCACTGGCCGGAGGTGATGATGAGCTATGATGATGTTTCAGGCACCCTGTTTTCCGCAGACGCTTTCGGGTCCTTTGGCGCCCTGAATGGAAATCTGTTTGCGGACGAGGTAAATTTTGAGACGGAATGGCTGCCGGATGCCCGCAGATATTACTGCAATATCGTTGGGAAATACGGGCAGAATGTACAGGATGTCCTTGCGGCGGCTGCCGATATCGATATCCGGATCCTGTGTCCTACCCATGGGCCGGTATGGAGAGAGAATCTTGGCTGGATCCTGGAGAAGTATGATAAATGGAGCCGGTATGAACCGGAGGATGAAGCGGTCATGATTGTCTACGGTTCGGTCTATGGCGGGACGGAAAGCGCGGCGAACCGGGTGGCGGCAGAGCTTTCCGGTTTGGGCGCGGCCAATGTCTGCGTCTATGACGTATCCAAGACCCATGTCAGCGAGCTGATCGGCGAGGCCTTCCGGTGCAGTCATATCGTGCTGGCTTCCATTACCTATAATATGGGCATATTTACTCCTATGAAGAATTTCCTGCTGGATCTTGAGGCTCATAATCTGCAGAACAGGACCTTTGCCTTTATCGAAAACGGAAGCTGGTCTCCGGTTTCCGGCGACCTGATGAAGGAAATCACGGATCGCCTGGAGGGAAGCCGTTACGCGGCGGACAAGGTTTCCTTCTTCTCCTCTCCTTCTGCTGCGGACGCGGATGCTCTCAGGCAGCTGGCACAGGCGGTGTTTGCTTCCATGGGAGATTCGGCAGACAGCCAGGAGGAGGCTGAGGAAGAGGAGACATCTTCCGTGAAATGGCGCTGCACGGTCTGCGGCTATATCTATGAGGGAGAGGAGCTTCCGGAGGATTACGTCTGCCCGGTCTGCGGGGTTGGTCCGGATAAGTTTGAGCGTGTGGAAGAATGAGGAGGCCTGGTCCTGGAGGTCTGACGGCTCCTTCCCTTTTCCCTGTCCGGATCTGCCGCTTTTCGGATACTTTGCGCAGCGTGGACTGATCTGCTGCCGCAGGTATAAAAGGCTGCTGAATATAGAGAAACAATAATAGCGGTTGAAACGTAATCGTGATGAGACAGGAGAGAAGGGAATGGAACGTATACTGATTTGTTCGGATATCCACCGGTGCACGGAAAATTTTCTTCAGGCGATGAGGGAGGCTGATCCGGTGGACAGAATCCTTATTGCCGGAGATATCGAAGCGGAGAAAGAGGAATATGAACAACTGACAGGACTGACACCACTTGTCATGGTGATGGGAAACTGCGACTTCTATCTGGGAAGCGGACTGCCCCTTACTGCTGTATTTACGGTGGAGGGCAAACGGTTCTTCATGACGCATGGTCATCATTATGGTGTCGGATATGGAAGACCTTCGATGCTCGTGGAGGACGCAAAGGCGAAGAAGGCAGATATCGTGGTTTTCGGACACACTCACCAGGCTTTGGACGAGACCTGGGACCAGATCCGCTTCCTCAACCCCGGCGCACTCAGAGGAGATCCCAAAAGCGGGAGATGTTCCTACCTGATTTTAGAGCTGGATGAAGCATCCGGAAAAATGGATGTACAGTTTCGCAAGCTGGGCATCCTTCCGGATGCAGAACAGGACAGAACTGTCGACGTAGATACCAGACAGGTAGAGAAGGCGATGAGGGAGATCGCAAAGGGCCGGTCTGTCTCGCAGGTTGCGGAAAAGCTCTCGATCCCCCGCCGTACGGCGGAGGTGATCTGCCGGATCGTGTTGACCCATCCGGGAATCAGCGCCGATGCCGTAATGAACAAAATAGGGCTTTAGGAGCCGCCCTCCGCAACCGGATGATCCGGTTTTCAGGGGTGGATCCTATATTCAGGAGTTATTGATATGCTGGAAAGCCTGAGCGTAAGAAAACCATATACGATATTGGTTGCTGTCATTGCCGCCATTGCACTGGGCGTGGTTTCCCTGATGAACATGTCCCTCGACCTGCTGCCGAATCTGAGCCTTCCCTATCTGGTGGTGGTAACCGCTTATCCGGGAGCCAGTCCGGAGAAGGTGGAATCGGAGGTCTGTGTTCCTATGGAACAAAGCCTGGGAACGATATCCGGCGTCAAACAGGTACAGTCGGTCTGTTCCGAAAATTTCGGAATGGTGCAGCTCGAATTTGAGGAGGGAACCAACATCGACAGCGCGATGGTGAAGGTTTCCGGAGCGCTGAACAATCTGGAGGGAAGTCTGCCGGAAGACTGTGGTACGCCGAACGTCCTGGAGCTCAGCATGGATATGCTGGCTTCCATGTATATCGGCGTGAGCAAAGAAAACGCGGATATCTATGAACTGTCTGATTATGTAAAGAATGATCTGGTTCCTTATCTGGAAAGGCAGAGCGGAGTCGCGAGTATCAGCCAGACCGGTACGGTGACAAAATCCGTCCAGGTGGATCTGAACAAGGAGAAAATAGACGAACTGAACGGGCGTATTCTGGAAATGACAAATGACGCGCTCTCTGATGCCGCCGCGCAGCTGGCTGATGCGAGGGCAAAGGTAAAGGATGCCCAGGCGATGCTGGATGAGCAGGAAAAGCAGTTCGGTTCCATGGTTTCTTCCGGTATTTTCGGGCCGGTATCGGAAGCCCTGACAGGGGCGATACCCGCTCTGCGGATTGTCCTTCAGCTGGTCATCGACCGGCTCTTTGAAGTGCGGGACGGGATTTATGAAGCGGCAGGCCAGGCGGCTGCCATGCAGGATTCCCTGGCACAGTCCGCCCAGGTACAGTTTGAGGCGATAGACCGCGTCAATGAGGCTGCTCACGCGCTGGACGAGGCCCGGCAGGCTTATCACCAGGCGAGAAGTGATTATGCCGCTGCCATTCCTTCCTATTTTGAACTGACAGATGCGGATGAAGCAGCTTTGCTGGTTTCAGGAGAAACCGACTATTATACGGCTGGTATGGCTGAAGATATGGAGAGCTTCC
>CACZQU010000003.1 GCA_902783305.1 uncultured Lachnospiraceae bacterium
AAAAGCCCTCCCGCGACAAAACGCCCTGGGCAAGATTCTGCATCCGGGTTCCCACGTTGATTCCTGAGGTCGCGGCGAGAAATCCGCCTTTCTGGACGGAAAGCGTGTAGCTGCCGTCCATATCCACCGCTTCGATCGAACCAAGAGAAACCGGCGCGAAAGCAACGGTTCCCGGGCCGGATTTCGCTTCGATGGTCTGGACAAAAAAGCTTTCATTTGTCAGCACTTTCCGGGCCAATCCGCCGAGGAGTCCCCCCTTGCCCATATTTCCTTCGATGCTGAGCCCTCCTGTCATGTAAACCATGGCATCTGACTCTGCGTACATGGATTCCCGGTAATCCAGATCGCACAGGAGAAGGGAAAACGCATCCTGATATTGTATCTTGTAATTCATGAAAACCTCCTTGTCTATGACTCCGGGATCCGGAGAACGCGAAGCGCGGAACAATCCGGGGGAGTCATTTTTGTACGATAAACGTTTACACAGCGATATGCAAACCGGTTTTATTATACCATAATGGCGCCGCCGGAAAAAGACTGATTCTACAAAAAGAGGCTGCGATCAGAATCGCAGCCTTGATGAAGTCAGTCTGTAGTTATTGCTTGCAGAAACAGTCTGAAAATAATAACAAAATTACGTTAATGCGTTTCAGATGCATGTGCGGTATTCTGAAAACCTGCATCTGCTGAGATGAGGCAGCGAACTGATCAGTGGAGCCCCAGAATGGTTCCGGCAAAGATTCCGTAGTAATTTCCAAGGACGTAGCCCAGGGTTCCGACGAGAATGGCAGGAACGATGAGGGTATTCCATCCCTTCGCGATGGCCATGGCCGCAGCTGTCGTCGGCCCGCCGATATTTGCGTTTGAGGCAATGATGATTTCTTCGATACCGAATCCAAAAAGCTTGCCGAATACAAAGGAAAAGAGCATATTGACCAGGACGATAATCGCGCAGAATACGAGAAGCAGAGGCGCTTTGGTCACGATCAGATAAATGGAAGCCGGCACACCGATGACCGCAAAGAAAATATGGATCAGATAAGTGCCGATTTCCTGTGCTCCCGCGATGTTGCCTACCTGGTTGGGCAGGAAGGTGGCAAGCAGCATGGTGAGGGTCGTGATGATCAGATACTTGTTGCCAAACAAACCGTTCAGCAGCGCAAATCCGAAGTTGGTGGTCGGGATCAACCCGGAAAGCCATCCCGCGATGGCTTCAGAAGCCGCCACGATGACGAAGGATAATGCGAAGGATGCCGCGACATCCTTCAGGGAAACGGGCTTCGCAGTCCAGTAAGCGGCGGAGCCGGCGTTTGTCTGGCCGTCCTTGAGCTGCTCGTCAATCAGTGGATGTTTGTACTTCGAAAGGAAGAACTGAGAAGCAGGGATGGCAATCAATACAAAGAAATAGAGGGCCATCAGCAGGTTATCTGCTACGACGGAAGTGGAAACCAGTTCTCCTGAGGCGCTGAAAGCATCGGACATGGCAACCAGATTGACGCTTCCCCCGGTATAGGTTCCGATCATCATGGGGACAGCATGAGCAAGCTCCGAGATGCCGCCTTTGAGAAGAAAATATCCGAGAAAGCCGCCGACGATGGTACCGACTCCGCTGATCAGATAAATAATAAGAAGCTTCCCGCTCTCTTTCCCGATTTTCTTGATATTTGCATTAAAAAGAAGCATCGGAATAGCAAGAGGTACAACATAGCTCCAGACAAAATCATATGCAGGCGCATCGAGCGGAATAATGTTAAGATTACTCAGAACCATGGCACCGATCAGAGCCAGAACGCAGCCGGTAACTTTGGAAGCCCAGTTATATTTCTGCTCCAGGAAAATGGCCAGAGCAGCGATTGCCGCCAGAATTGCAAAAAGAGCCCAATGGTTGTCAGCACTGATTAATGGGGTTGCACTCATAGATTTTCCTCCTTTTCCTAAACGAATGGAGTCAGTCTATCATGAGCAGGATAAAAAAGCAAGTTTCAAAAGATAACGGGCAGAAGATCTGTGAAATACGTAAGAATTTCCAGAAAAAAAGGCGGAATTATTTATTCATTCAGATGAATATCAAACTCTTCCGGAAGAAAGCGCGGACAGACATTTTCTTTTGTGGCAATAACGGAGGATGCCAGCCTTGTCCCGATAAGGCAGGCTTCCGCCATGGTTTTGCCATAGGTCAGTCCGATGGCGACTCCGGCGAAAAAAGAGTCCCCTGCCCCGGTTGTGTCGACGACATCGACTTTGGGAGCAGGACAGCAGCCGGTATTCCCTTCCCTGTCAACAAAGACAGCCCCTTGCGGACCTCTGGTGACGACGATACTGCGGATCTGGGCCTGGGATACCCGTTTTGAAAGGATGGTCTGCAGCTGGTCGGAAGGAATGTCCTCATAGTTTTCCGAAAACAGAAGACCGGCTTCCTGTTCGTTGCATACGATGCAGGAAACTCTTTTGAGCTGATCCCTGCGCTCCATTGCGATGGACATGTTGGAGACGACGGCATAGACTTCTTTTCCATATTGCTCGGCAAGGTTGAATATCGAATGAAGCAGGGAAGGCTCCATATCGATCTCAACAACGATGCTGTCACAGTTCCGGATGATTTCGTCTCCGTTCTCATCGAGAATGGCCTGGATTTCTCCTAAATCCGGGCGGCCGGAGATGGAGGCGACGACGTCGCCGTTGTTGTCGAAAATCGCAAGCCAGGTGCCAAGCCCGGAATCGGTCCGGCGGATATAGCTGGTGTTGACAAGGTGATGGTTCAGCTTTTCGATGACATCCGAGCTGATGCCGCTGTGATCCAGAACCGTGATAAACGTAGGGCGCAGCTCGACATTGGCGATATCCTCCGCGACATTCCGGCTGACACCGCCGTGGACATGGATCACCCGGCCGACATTCCGGCCTGCGGGAATATACTGAGCGGAAGGATACCCTTTGATGTCGACGAAAACAGCGCCAAAAACGACGATTCCATTTTTTGCCATTTTTACTTTTCTCCTCATCTGTAAACGCTGGTCTTAACGAGTGAATCCTCAGGTTTGCCACGTACATACAATAAACGAAGATAAAGACTGCATGTTATCCGTTTGCCTGAATCAGTTACCGTGTCTGTCCTCAGGTGCCGGCCCCGGAAAGAAGCGCAAAAGGCATAGCCGGAAAAATCCGGCTATGCCATGGATACTTTCAGAAGCAGCTGTCCGGCCAGGATGAACAGATACAGCTCTGGGCTGTCAGAACATCTGCCGGGAATACGATGCTTTTTGTCTTCAGATCGGGAGGAGGGAAAAACAGATCATCACAGCTGCCTGGTCAGTTCCTTTACCGCTGCGAATCACTCATTTTTCCGATGCCGGATCCGGCTTAGTGTCACAGGAGATATCCCGAGAAAGGAAGCGATCTTTTTGTGACCGACCTTGTCGATCAGTCCGGGATATTCTTCCAGAAACCATTGGTATTTCTCGGATGATTCCGCTTTGTACATCATCATCCTTGCCCTCCAGTGTTTGCGGAGCTCTCTGGAGAGAATCTGTTTCTGGAACAGAAGGATATCATGATAACGGGACTGCAGTGAAAGAATCTCATCCAGTGCAACAGAGTATATTTCCCCGTCCGTAATCATTTCCGTATTTAATAAGATGTCTTCTGATCCGAGAAGCCAGGAGCTTGCGATGATATCTCCTGGTTCGTTCTCGAAGCAGATGGTAATATCCCGTCCAACCTTATCCAGAATATAGCCTCTGGCAATCCCCTCTGACAAAATCAGAAGATCTGTTTCACCGTTTCCCTGAAACGACAGCATGGTGCCTTTCCGAAAGGTTTTTCTGACTGTCTTCTGACACAGATGTTTCCTCAGTTCCGGATTCTGGATAGGGTAGACGGAAGAGTATAATTCAGAAACCGTCATGTCTCCACCTCTATAAACCGCTTTTTAATGGATACAATTCTGCAAAAAGCATACTTGCACCGCCCGGTATATTATATACAAATCCATTGAATCCGTCATTATCGCGGGATAATAAGAGAAAATATTTTTCTTCTTTTGAGACATTTTCAGACAAAAAGAAGAATCTTATGCTGCTCTGAGGGAAACTGAGGAAAAAGACCGGAAAGATGACACCTCAATTTTATGACCGGCATGTTATGACTCTTCAGGAATCATCTTGTGAGCCAGGGCAAAATTGCTGTAACGCTTGTCTCCCGTCACGTCCCGGATTACCGTGAGGAAAGAAGGGAGCTCTACCTCTTTGCCTTCATCTCTGAGCTCAAGCTCCAGGATCGCCTGATGCTTCCATTCCGGGTAAATATCGATTTCGTAGTATCGGTTTTTTTCCGCAAGACAGTAGCGGGTTTTGTGGATCGGCCTGACATCGGGGTTGGCGTCCTGCAGCATCCGCCTGTATTCATCGTGAGTGAGCCGTTCTTCGATCTCGAGACGCCGCATGGCGGAAACATGACGCTTCTCGGAACGGTAATAAATATAATGGCCGTCACTTCCCCGCTGGCGGATGCGGATCTGGGTATCGGGACTGCTGCGCAGATAGGTCTGTACAATGTCCACTTTTTTGCAGTTGGGCAGGGACTCCAGATAGGAGATATCGGGATATTTGATGAGATACTTGCGTTCAATCTCAAAAGGATCCGGATCGCCAAGGAAAGATACCATCTCGGCCAGGAGCCTTTCCAGCTTATGCTCAAAGTCCGTGGAATTGTCGATAATCCTCAGGTGAGGGTGCCCTGTCCAGGAAGCGATCAGCCTGTCGTCCAGGCTGCAGGCTTCATCGGCTGTCTCATAACGGGCGGCGTTGTTGGCAAGACTGTAAGCCAGCCTTGCGCCCTTCGCCGCGGTCACGAGGTGAAAAACCGCGTCATAGGTATCGCGCAGTGCCACTTCATTGGTGTCCAGGGAAGTGAGAACCTCATTCCATTCCTCGTCAGTCATATAGGCTTTGTTGTCCAGGGCACCTCTGTCGCAGATAATCAGTATCTTTTCCGCGTCCATGGTGGATGCCGCTTCTTCAAATACTTTTTCCTTTTCGATCTGGAGACGGACCTGCACCTTCTGATAATCCATATTGGACCTGCAGGTCCAGGGAGCGACGCCTCCGCTGATCAGCTCTGTTGCCGTTTCAGGGATAAACAAAACCCTGTATCCGCGGCGTGTAAACGCGTTCTGAATCCAGCTCAGAGCAGTTGTCTTTCCGGCACACGGCCCTCCGGTAATCACGATTTTGTGAATGTTCATTGTTAATCCCCTTGATGTTTCTTTTTCTCATTTCATGCGTAAACGGTAAGTCATTACAGGTTCCTGAATATCGGTCTTGTCATCCGCCTTCTGGCGGCTTCAGACAGGATCCGGCGTAGACTCTGAAGACAAATTATGT
>CACZQU010000004.1 GCA_902783305.1 uncultured Lachnospiraceae bacterium
AATATAGGGGCGTGCAAAGAATCCATCGCTCCACTTGCGAGCAAGCTCGCAGTGGAGCATGGCTTTTTGCACTGGAGTCATAAATACCGGCTGATGAGACCGGCTGACGAAGTCTCCAGCCGGCCTTTTGCCTCCCTGATCTTCTGAATATCCTCCGGGGTCACCCGGTCCACCTTGCATCGGCCAAGCGCTTTCTCCAGCTCCCTGATATCCGTAGATACCGTTTTTTTCTCTTCTCTGCCGATTTCCCTGCTTCCCGTTTTTATCGCGTTCTTCGCCTTGACAAGGAGCTTTGATGCCTCATCCATCTCCTGCAGCGCTTCCTTTCTCAGACCGTCCATCTGCGCATACTGGCGGGCGGTCCGGATCGCTTCGAGTATCTCGCTTTCCGACATCCGGTCATCGGCTGTGATCGTCACGGACTGCGCTCTCCCGGTGTCAAGATCCTTCGCTGTGACCTTCAGGATTCCATTGACATCGATGTCAAAGGTTACCTCAATCTGCGGGACTCCTGCCGGAGCCGGCTTGATTCCTTTCAGCCTGAATTTCCCTATCGATTTATTGTCCCGGGCCATAGGTCTTTCGCCCTGGAGAACATTGATTTCCACTACCCTCTGAAACGGAGCGGCCGTGGAAAAAATCTTTGAATATTTCGTCGGAATCGTGGAATTCCTCCGGATCAGTGTCGTGGCAATCCCCCCTACCGTCTCGATGGAAAGACTGAGGGGTGTCACATCAAAAAGAAGCAGCTCCTCCGATGTCCCCCTGGCGATGAGCGGCGCTCCCTCCAATGCCTTTCCCTGGATCGCGGCACCCATGGCGACACATTCATCCGGATTAATATTCCTGGAGGGCGTAATCCCGGTCATCTGATATATTTTTTCCTGTACAGCAGGAATACGGGTGGAGCCTCCCACCAGAAGAACTCTGGAAAGTCTGGACGCCGCAATCCCCGCATCCGCGAGGGCGCTTCTCACCGGTCCCTGTGTCCGGTCAATCAGATCCCGGATCTGGCTGACAAACTGATCCCGGGTGACGGTCACGTCGAGATGATAATGGATTCCCTTTGACTGCGTGATAAACGGAATATTGACTGTCGCCCTCATGGAGGTTGACAGTTCCTTCTTCGCCTGTTCCGCAGCCTCTCTCACCCTCTGCATGGCAAACAGATCGCGGGAGATGTCGAAGCCATTGGCCTTTCGAAATTCACTGACCAGATATTCTGCCAGCCTGTTGTCAAAATCATCTCCTCCCAGGTGATTATCTCCCGCGGTGGAGAGCACCTCGATGGTTCCTTCACTGATCTCTATAATGGAAACGTCGAAGGTTCCTCCTCCCAGGTCATAGACCATGATCTTCTGCGGCTCTGCGTGATTCAGCCCATAGGACAGAGCCGCGCTCGTCGGCTCATTGATAATCCTCCTGACATTCAGTCCCGCGATCGTTCCCGCGTCCTTCGTCGCCTGCCGCTGAACATCGTTGAAATAAGCCGGCACAGTGATTACCGCGTCTGTAACCTCCTGTCCCAGGAAACGCTCCGCGTCCTCCTTCAGCTGCATCAGCAGGATCGCGCTGATCGTCTGCGGCCTGTATTCCACGCCGTCGATCCTCTTCACCCAGCTCGACCCCATCTCCCTCTTTACCGAGAGAACCGTCCGGTCAGGATTGGTCACCGCCTGCCGCTTCGCCGTTTCTCCCACCAGTCTTTCCCCGGCTTTGGAAAAAGCGACAATGCTGGGCGTCGTCCTGCTGCCGGACGGATTGGGAATGATTACCGCTTCCCCATTCTCCACAACGCTGACGCAGCTGTTCGTTGTGCCTAAATCTATTCCGATGATTCTGCTGCCCATATTGTCACTCCTCTATATACGCAGGTTTATCTTAAATCGAATAGTGTCGGATGCCGCATCTGTATGTCACATGCTTCGCATGTTCCGACAGCTGCTGGCTCCTCGTATTCCTCGTCGTCAATGCATGCCATTCTGGTTGACTAAAATCCTCTTAAACTGCTCCAAAGCACTATTACAATGCGCTCTTTGACACTATAAGTCAATACTTTTCACAGATTGTTCACCCCAACCGCTGGATTTTGCCGGTCATCAGGATACGATTCACGGTTTTTATCGTAAAGCACCATGCAGGAAAGGCTTCATTTTCCGGGAAGTATATTTACGGCGTGTGTGAGCCTTGCGGCATAATAACCCATATGTTTACGGGGGGGTGCTGCTTGCAACCTTTATCCCCTTAAGCTATAATAGCCTGAGTATCCGGCAGCAAAAACATGCAAAAAGAGTGACTGTTCAGCTGAACAGTCACCAGAAAGAAAGGCTTTTCCCCTATGGATAACCGATATCAGAAAACGATTTACGCCTGCTTTATCGGCTATATCGTGCAGGCCATCGTCAACAACTTTGTCCCCCTTTTGTTTCTTACCTTCAACCGAAGCTATGGGATCCCCCTCAGCAGGATCACCATGCTGGTCACCTTCAATTTCGGGCTTCAGCTTCTGGTCGATCTGGTAAGCGTTTCCTTCGTCGACAGAATCGGCTACCGGGCATCCATGCTCCTGGCTCATGTGACAGCGGCAGCTGGTCTGCTGTTACTGTCTGTCCTTCCGGAGGTCATGGCGGATCCTTTCCATGGCCTGCTGATCTGTGTTATTCTCTACGCGGTCGGAGGGGGACTGCTGGAGGTTCTGGTCAGTCCCGTCATGGAGGCCTGTCCCACCAGAAACAAGGAAGCCGCAATGAGCCTTCTTCATTCCTTTTACTGCTGGGGACATGTCGGCGTCGTTCTCCTGTCTACCCTGTTTTTCCGCCTTGCGGGAATCTCCCGATGGAAAATTCTGGCCGTAGTGTGGGCAGTCATTCCGCTTTGCAATGCTTTCCTTTTTATCCGGGTACCGATCGCGCCACTGGTGAAGGAAGGGGAAAAAGGAATGACGTTCAGAGAGCTTTTCTCCAAAAAAGTATTCTGGATCCTCATGCTCATGATGGTCTGCTCCGGGGCCAGCGAGCAGGCGGTCAGTCAATGGGCTTCCGCCCTTGCGGAAAAAGGACTGGGTATTTCCAAAACCCTTGGTGATCTTCTGGGACCGATGTGCTTTGCCATTTTCATGGGAAGTTCCCGGGCCTTCTATGGAAAATATGGAGAAAACATCAACCTTGAGCATTTTATGACCGGCAGTGCCTTGCTCTGCTGTGTCTCTTACCTGGTCATCGCCCTGGTTCCCTCTCCGGTCATCGCCCTGTCGGGATGTGCTCTGTGTGGTCTTTCCGTCGGCATTATGTGGCCGGGAAGCTTTTCCACTGCTTCTGCATCCATGAGCAGAGGAGGCACTGCTCTCTTTGCCCTCCTGGCCCTGGGAGGTGACCTGGGCTGTTCCTCCGGTCCTACCCTGGCCGGAGCTGTCTCCAGCCTTCTTGGCGACAATCTCCGCATGGGAATCTTATCTGCACTGGTTTTCCCTGTCGGTTTGCTGGCGGCTATCCGGCTGCGGAAAAGAATAGCCATCAAAGACAGCCCGCGAGTATCATCTGACATAAACGGCAAATAACGAGGCTTAGAATGGTGCCAAAACAGGAAGAGAACATAAAAGCACTATTACTACGGAGGAATACTGACATGACAACATTAAAGACTCAAAGAATCGAGGAAATCGACACCATAAAAGCTATCGGCATCATCTGTATGGTCTCAGGACATGCTGGCGCCCCGTTCACAAGGTTTATTTTTCTGTTTCATATGGCTCTGTTCTTTATTGCGTCAGGATATACTTACAGGCATGAATCCTCAGAATCTCTGGCTGCTCTTGGAAAAACGCTCCTGAAAAAGATAAAAAGGTTGTGGCTTCCATTCTTTTTCTGGAGCACTTTCTTTACGCTTCTGAATAACTGGTTGATCAATATCAATATCTATACGGACAACCCGGAATTGTTCAAGTACACAAGAAGCATCAGGATCATGAATCTGAGTACCCTCGCCCATTTCATGAGTCCAAAGGAAACCTTGTTCACGATCGTAAA
>CACZQU010000005.1 GCA_902783305.1 uncultured Lachnospiraceae bacterium
CTTATATCCGTGTGTTTGCTGTAGCGGTACTGTTTTCTTTTGATGGTATGATCATATCATACAGAAAGTCATAAAAGCGTCACACGATCCAGGACTTTACAAAATCGGAATTGATTCCAGCAAGGAGGTGCATATTCCTAAGTCAAGGATCAGCGGTATCATAAGTGGAAAGAGAGAGGAATAACAGCAGACACTGCTATGAGATTTGCAATGTATTTTGGAACTACTCCTCAGTTTTGGTTGAACATTCAAATCAAGGCAGAATGATAATTGTTATTTTAGGCACAATCATTTAGGTTTTTACCGAGATGCTTGCGATATGTCAGGAAATATCCGGTTGGAGAGAGAAAAAAGAAAGCGAAGAAGCAAATGCAAGGTACAATGAAATGCTGTGTTACTATGGAATCGGAAATGAAGAGGACTGAATAAACAGATGGCTAACGAGAACGGAGAATGGATCATGCGGGGAGAGGAATATGGGATGCCTGTTTCCGTTCTGCTCCCTCCTGAGGCTGTCTGGGGTTATGAAGCGGTAACCGCGGCATACTCG
This sequence comes from uncultured Lachnospiraceae bacterium, assembly GCA_902783305.1. Lineage (GTDB taxonomy): Bacteria > Bacillota > Clostridia > Lachnospirales > Lachnospiraceae > Blautia_A. The sequence continues at coordinate 551 of CACZQU010000005.1, forward strand.
GAAAAGCCTACAGAATCCTGGAAAAGAATAACAGACCGGATCAAAGAATTGTATCCCGACTCGGACGATGCCGACATCATGAGGATGATCGGTAAAGAGCCGGAGTAAGAGTGATAACAAAAAAAACAGAGCAGAAAAAAGGAGGGATTGACAGAATTCGGAAAAGGCAAATGCAGCAGTGTTTTCGCAGTTATTACCATCACATTACCGGAGCTGACAGGGATATATGTTATTCTACGTAGAGGTGAAGGCAGGATATGAACGGGCAAAAGATCGCCGTAGTGACCGGCGGTGCAAACGGAATTGGCAAGTGTATTGCAGATGAATTCAGGAAAAAAGGCGTAAAGATCTACGTGATCGATAAAGCAGAAGGAGACCATTTTGTAGGCGATATATCAGATAAAGAAGTTCTGGAAGCGTTTGCGAAGACGGTTATTCAGGAAAGTGAAGGTATCGATTATCTGATCAATAATGCACTGCCTCTGATGAAGGGGATTGATGAATGCAGCTACGAAGAGTTTCAGTATGCTCTGGCAGTAGGGGTAACAGCGCCCTTTTATCTGGCAAAGCTGTTTGCTCCATATTTTCATGCCGGAGCTTCGATCATTAATATTTCCTCTTCCAGGGATCGTATGAGCCAGCCACAAACGGAGAGCTATACGGCGGCCAAGGGAGGGATATCAGCCCTTACCCATGCACTTGCCGTTAGTTTTGCAGGAAGAGTTCGTGTAAATTCAATATCGCCGGGCTGGATCGATACGGAATATAAGGCATATGAAGGACCGGATGCGTGGCAGCAGCCGGCAGGCCGGGTAGGAAATCCGATGGATATAGCAAATACGGTGATGTTCCTTTGTTCTGATAAGGCAGGATTTATTACGGGGGAGAATATCTGCGTTGACGGAGGGATGACAAAGCAAATGATCTATCATGAAGACCATGGATGGATTTATGCGCCGGATGAGGGATTCTGATGTTTTAGAAAGATATGTGGAACGAGGAACCGTCCCCCTCGTTCCATGGCTTTTGAGGGCGATCCTACCATAAAATTGTTAGACTTTTGCCGTTGTATGGTGTATTGTAATAAGGTATCCGGTCAGGAATGCGCACATTTTGATACCTGAGCAAAAGGAAGGGCACATGGACAGCAAAAGTAAAAGCACTTCACAAAGCAACTCTTCGGACACGCCGCAGCTTGGAAAGGTAGTCACCGTTCAGATCGTGACGATGCTGATCGCGGTAATCTCAATGCTGATCGATGGCATGATGACAGGAGCGTTTCTTGGGGACGACTGTCTCGCGGCATACGGGCTTACAAACCCGGTCAACATGCTGCTGGTAGCTCTGGGCGGACTTCTTGCGTCCGGCGCCCAGGTCATGGGAGGCAGGTCTGCAGGCAGAAATGATGAGGAAGGGCTCAACCGTGTCCTGACGACGTCTGTTATATTCGGTTTTGCCGGAGGCCTTACCGTTTCAATTCTGATCTCACTGTTTATCCATCCGCTATGCGTGGCTCTGGGCGCTGCCGCGGAGCCGGTGACATCTCTTACGGCGCAGTATCTGCAGGGAATCGTTTTCTGTCTGCCTGCGCTGGTTATCGGCCAGGTCATTCCGAGCTTCCTGCAGATGAAAAACTGCCGCCGGCAGATCATGATAGCCGCCTTTGCGCAGATCACGGCGGATGTGCTGCTGGATTATCTGAATGTCACCGTGTTCCA
>CACZQU010000006.1 GCA_902783305.1 uncultured Lachnospiraceae bacterium
TCATTAATCGGAGTGGATGCTGTGGAAGGCTTTACCCCTCCGGACAGCATGGAACTGATTGTTGTCAATCTGCTGAAAAGCTTTATCGCCAATCCGATCGATGCGCTGGTAAATGCCAATTATATTGGAATTCTTTTCTGGGCGGTTATTCTTGGCATCGCTTTGAAGCGGGCAGGCAGCAATACGAAACAGACGATGAGTGACCTGGCCGATGCTGTCTCCGAGGTAGTGCGCTGGGTGATCAATTGCGCTCCCTTCGGTATTCTGGGATTGGTTTTTAACGCCGTTTCCACCAGCGGGCTGGAAATATTTACGACCTATGGAGAGCTGATTCTGATCCTCGTCATCACCATGCTTCTTGTCGCTCTGGTTGTCAATCCGCTGATTGTGGGCATAGCGCTTCGGAAAAATCCTTATCCGCTGATTTTGCACTGTATCCGCAGGAGCGGGGTCACCGCGTTTTTCACCAGAAGCTCTGCTGCCAATATTCCGGTGAATCTGCAGCTGTGTAAGGAATTCGGACTGGATGAAGATATGTATTCCGTATCCATTCCGCTTGGCGCGACAATCAATATGGATGGAGCAGCAGCTGTGATCACGACCTTTGCCCTTACTGCAGCATACAGCGTCGGGGCAAAAATCACTCTTCCGATGGCTATCCTGCTCAGTATTGTGGCAACCTTTTCAGCCTGCGGTACATCTGGTGTCGCCGGCGGTTCTCTGCTTCTGGTTCCGCTGGGGTGTTCCCTGTTCGGCATTTCCAATGACGTGGCGATGCAGATCGTCGGTGTTGGATTTATCATCAGTGTGATTCAGGATTCCCTGGAAACGGCATTGAATTCCTCCGGTGATGTCATTTTCACGGCTACGGCAGAGTTTATGGAATGGAGGAAGGAAGGCCGGAAGCTTCCGATCTGATCCGCGGGACGCAGACAGCAGCCTGCGGGAGTCATGTATACTGTCAGGCCGTATGCCGGAAGCATGCAAATCTCTTCTCCGGATATCTGGTGTTTCCGGTATACCCGTGTTTTGTACAGGGGGAGAATAATCCATTATGAAGAGTATTACCAGTGTATACAAAATTGGAAATGGTCCCTCCAGCTCTCATACGGTAGGTCCTTTCCACGCGGCGCAGACCTTCGGGGAACGTTATCCGGATGCTGATGCATATGAGGTAACGCTGTTTGGATCCCTTGCATTTACCGGGGAAGGGCATGGGACGGCCAAAGCGATCCGGGAAGGCCTTCCTGGAGTAAAGATTGTTTTCAATACAGAGGAAACCGACCTTCCCCATCCGAACACGATGCGGTTCAAGGCTTTCCGTCAGGGAAAGGAGATTGCGTCCACCCGGATTTTCAGTATCGGCGGAGGCTCCATCCGTATTGAAAACGAAGCCTCTGCAGAGGACAGAGAGGTTTATCCGCAGAAAAATTTCTCGGAAATCCTGTCTTTGTGCAACCAGGAGAACATCAGTATCCTCCAGCTCATCTATATCCTGGAGGGAGCTGCACTGCGCGAATATCTCAAGAAAATCTGGCATGTAATGCAGGCTTCAGTGGAGCGCGGTCTTTGTGCGGAAGGGATCCTTCCCGGCGGGCTGAATCTTTTGCGTAAGGCAAAGTATCTGTATGACAAGCGGTGTTATAATGAAAGTGCAGACGTGACGATGAACCGGCTTATCGCGGCTTATGCTTATGCGGTCAGCGAGGAAAACGCCGCCGAGAATCTTGTCGTCACCGCGCCGACCTGCGGCAGCTGCGGAGTACTTCCGTCGATCCTGTATTATATGAGCCATGACAGAGGATTTCCGGAGGATGAAATCCTGGATGCGCTTGCCGTTGCCGGCCTCATCGGAAATGTAATCCGCACAAATGCAAGTATTTCCGGCGCGGAATGCGGATGCCAGGCAGAAATCGGAAGCGCCTGTTCGATGGCGGCAGCAGCCATAGCCACATTGTATGGGCTGAATATTGACCAGATCGAGTATGCCGCCGAGATTGCCATGGAGCATTCGCTGGGGCTGACCTGTGACCCGGTAAACGGCCTTGTCCAGATCCCCTGTATCGAACGCAATGCCGTTGCGGCCATGCGTGCTCTCAGCGCGGTCAACCTGTCCCGCTTCCTCTATACGACAAGGAAAATCTCTTTTGATGAGGTGGTAGCGACCATGTATCGGACAGGCCTGGATATGGACGAGAAATACAGGGAAACTGCTCACGGCGGACTGGCCCAGATTTATCGGGAATACGCTGAAAAATAATCCGAAGCCGGCTGCCTGGTCAGGCTGAGCAGTAACGGCTGAACGCCATACAGCGGTAAAACACCGGACAGGTGAAAATCCCATGACTGCCCCGACGGCAGGATCATGGGATTTTTTGGCCTGATGAATGCTGACGCAATTCCCCTTGAATGCTTTGCTTTTAAAGCGTATAATAAAAAATAAGGGAAACTGCATATTATTTTCCCGTGTATCTCATTAGTTGTAAAATCAATGGATGAAGAATATTTTTTGGTCAGAAATGGGGTGAGATCATGGGGCTTCCTGGCTTAATTTACACCAATGATAACTGTATCAGCTGCAACAAGTGTGTGAAGGTATGTACTTCGCCAGGGGCAAGCTATCTTCGGATCAGCGGCGGTACAGCGGCTGTTCACATTGATCCCTCACGCTGTGTTTCCTGCGGAGCATGTTTTTCACTATGCGAGCACAATGCCAGGGGATATCGTGATGATACCCAGGAGTTCTTTGAAGATCTGAAACGAGGGGAGCCGATCAGTGTCCTGATTGCTCCCGCTTTCCTTGCGGCTTATCCCGGTCAGTACGCTTCCATTCTCGGAGGACTGAAGGAGCTTGGGGTAAGAAGGATGATTTCCGTTGCTTTCGGGGCTGACATCTGCACCTGGGCTTACCTGAAATATATGCAGGAGAATCAGTTTTTCGGATCAATTTCCACCACATGTCCCGCGACAGTATCCTACGTCGAGCACTGTGTACCTGAGCTGATCCCCAGACTGATGCCGGTGCACAGCCCCATGGTCTGCGCGGCGATATACTGCCGGGAGGAAATGGGGATTACCGATCGTCTTGCCTTTATCGGTCCCTGCATCGGGAAAAAACTGGAAATGGACGGATATACTGACAGTCCGGTCCATTACAATGTCACCTTCCTGAATCTGATGAACTATGTGCGTGAGCATCATGTCTATGGAAAAGATGCTTCCGATGAACTGGAATATGGCCTGGGCTCGTTTTATCCGGCGCCTGGTGGTCTGGCGGATAATATTCGCTGGTTTCTGGGAGATGATGCCAAAATCCGTGTTGTTTCCGGAAAGACTTACCTTTATGGCTGGATCAACAGAAATGCCGGACGGATTCTGGAGGGGAAAATGCCCTTCCTGCTTGTGGACGCGCTAAACTGTCAGGAAGGATGCATTGAAGGAACCGCCTGCGAGGCACGGCGCTTTGAAGAAGATGACATCCTGTTTTCGATCCAGACCATCCGGGAAAACAGCAAGAAAAAGGAAAAGGATTCTCCCTGGAATGGTACACTGACTTCGGAGGAGAGGATGAAGCACCTTTATGACAGGTTCAGCCATCTGGATCTGTCTCACTATACAAGAACGTTTAGCGATTACGGTTCGGACTTCAGACTGCTGATCCCTTCTCCTGAAGAGGAAGAGCGGATTTTCAATGAAATGCATAAAACGACCCCTGAGTCGCGCAGAATCAACTGTTCGACCTGCGGATATTCTTCCTGTTATGAGATGATGGTGGCCATCTATAATCATTTTAATGACAGGAGGAGCTGTATTTATTATGAAAAAGAAGAAGCTCTCCGGCTTGAGCGGCTGTCCTTCTACGACCAGCTGACGGGTGTTCTGAACAGACATGCTCTGGAGAGCTCGTTAATCAATATGCTTTTTCCTCATAAATCCATCGCGGTGATCGCCGCGGATATCAATGGTCTGAAGGAAACGAATGATACCAGCGGCCATGACGCGGGAGATAAACTGATCATACAGGTAGCCGGCTGCCTGTCAAGTGCGTTTGGTGCCGGAAACGTATTTCGTTCCGGCGGAGATGAGTTCCTGATCATCTGGCAGGATCATTCCGATGAAGAATGCCGGGAAATGATCGATAAGGTCAGGAAGCGGATGGAAGAAGAAGGCTTCAGCGCCTCCCTTGGGTATGCTTACCGTCCGGTGTATGATTCTGATTTCGAGGAGATGAAAAAGCAGGCGGACAAGGAAATGTACGCGGATAAAGAACGTTACTATGCAAGGACCGGGAAAAGCCGCAGGTAACGGGTCAGGATGATCTGCTGATCCTCTTTCTCACGGAGGTGATAGCCCTCTGGGGACAGACCAGCAGGCAAAGATGACAGCCCACACATTTTTTTCCGTCCAGCAGAGGCCTGCGGTTTTCGTCCAGGCGGAGCGCCTGATGGCCTCCATCCATGCA
>CACZQU010000007.1 GCA_902783305.1 uncultured Lachnospiraceae bacterium
CCGTCGGCAATTTTGTCCAGGTATGCACCTTTGTAAGTGACACATTCTGCCAGCACAAATGCCGTGAGCATCTGGCGCCGGGCAAAATACTTCTCTTCAAAGCGGATCCGGTTTCCGCTGCGGCAGAATTCCCGGTAATCGGACAATAGGATCTGGGGAAAGGGATGCAGCATCAGCTCCTGAGCTCTTTGTACCACCTGATCTGACAGCTCAGGATCCAGGTTCTCCCAGAAGGCCCGGTCTTTCCCCGGCGGAAGCCAGCTGGTAAGGACGGCGTCTTTTTTCTTCCGGCCTTCCTGGATCAGCCGGATCCACTCGCCGGTCTGTCCGGCGAATAAATGATGTCTGGTTCTTTCTTTTTCTCTGACAGCAGGTATTATTTCGGTCGTCATGTAGATCACCCCTCCTGTAAATAACTTCGTGGAGTTATGGGACGGTTCTCACTGAGCCACGGGGACGGTTCTCACTGACTCATCAGAGGTGAGTCAGTGAGAACCGTCCCCGTGATTCACTTCAGCTGTTTTACTTTGAATATATTCTCTTGGGCTGCGGCCGTCCACCTTCTTAAAAACCTTGGAAAAATAGAAGGCGGATTCAAAGCCCAGAGCGTCAGACACCTCGTAGATTTTCATATCACCGGACAGCAGCATCTGCTTTGCCTTTTCGATTTTTCTGGTATAGATGTATTCGGAAAAGCCGATGTCCGTGCTTTTTTTAAAGAGCACGGAAAGATAAGCCGGAGATAGGCCGAACACGTCGGCTACTTCATTCAGAAGCAGTTTTCCGTCCAGATTTTCGTTGATGTAGTCCTGAATGGACGCGATCAGCTTATCTTTGCCGGATCTGCGGTTTGCTCCTGCGATATGGCTGAACAGAAGAACGGGGGCTGCCGCGGTCGTATGCTGCTGCGCACTCATCGCTTCCTCCCAGGAGGTCGCGATTTCCATGGGATCATGAACCGCGGTACCGATCCCGAACCGCAGCGTTGCGTTAAAAAGCTTCTGGAGCATGACCCTTACGTTTTCCAGGGACGTCTGGATCCGGGCCATGGCATTCGCCACGGCGACATCGCTGTCAAAAGGAAAAATCAGGGTAAAGTGGTGAAGATCGTTGGATATGGTATAGCAGACGGCATATCGCTCCACGATTTCCCGGGCCATATTCAGGCAGGAGCTGCAAAGGAGCAGGATCCGGGATTTTTCATCCCCATCTTCCTCCGCCTTCGCGCCGGGCTCCCCGAGGATCTGTCCATATACAGCAATATACCGGTTATACCCGAAGTTCAGCATAAGATCCTCTGCCTGGCGCCGGAAGACATCTTCATCCGGTATCTGCCGGTTAAGCAGACGGATCATGAATTTCTGGCGGAATTCTTCCCATGTGCGTTGGTCTGTCTCTTCACCTTTCCTGGAGGAGGTATATTCCTTTGCCCTGGCTTTTGCCTTTTCCAGGGCTTCCCGGAGATTCTCCTTATTCAGCTCGATTTTCACCAGATAGTCTACCGCCTGGGCGGACAGAGCCTGTCTGGCCAGTTCAAATTCCTCATAGGACGTCAGAATGATAAAAACGGGGAGCGGTCCGTAAAGCCTGCGGGATTCCTTCTGCATTTCCAGCCCGGTCATCCGGGGCATTTTGATATCTGCGATTACGATATCCGGACGGAGCTTTCCGATCAGCTCAAGACCCTCTGATCCGTTTGCCGCAGTCCCGACGACATCCATATCCGGAAAATCCCCGGACAGCATCGCTTTCAGGCCGATCTGAACCAGCGGTTCATCATCCACGATCAGTAATTTGTGTGTCAACCAAAGCCACCTCCTCTCTTCGAAGTCACCGGCGAGTCAATGAGAACCGTCACCGTGACGCATGAGAACCGCCTCCGTGACTCACCCTTGACCTTTGCTGCGGGGAAACGTAAGCCGCATCGAGGTATACTCTCCGGGCATGCTGCTTATCTCTATTCCATAGTCTTCTCCGAAGGCGTACTTGATCTGTCTGTTTACATTTGAGATTCCCAGCTGCCGGAAAAAATCGTTGGGCATGCCGTCGCTGCCGGACAGGACGCTTTGGATGGAAGCTTCATCCATACCCACCCCGTCGTCCGTGACGGTGATAAAAAACCGGTCCTGCTCCCCGGCAAGTCTTACCTGGATCTTTCCCGTTCCGTTCTTCGGCTCAATTCCGTGAAAAATCGCGTTTTCCACTATGGGCTGTATGCAGAAGCGGTTGATCCTTTCTTCCAGCAGACTTTTGTCTTCGATCTCATATTCCAGCTCGATGGTACCGGCATAACGATATTTCATGATGGTAAAATAGTCGTCCAGCAGATGGAATTCCTCATTCACCGTGATCAGGCTCTCCGTTCTTTTGGAGATGTTCTTGAGAAGTCTGGACAGGGAAGTGGAGATATCCGCGATTCCGTCGGCTCCCTGTATGGTGGCCATCCATTTGATGGTGTTGAGCGTATTGTACATAAAATGCGGATTGATCTGGGACTGCAGGATCCGGTATTCCAGCTCCTGATGCTCCTTCTCGTCCTGCACCTTTTTTTCCATCAGGGCGGAGACATTCAGGGAAAGCTGGTTGATTCCGATTCCGATATCTCCCAGCTCATTGCTCCATTCAATATCCGGATCTCTGGAAAAATCCCCCTGACCGATCTTCACGAGCTTGTTCAGCAGACGGGAAACCGGTGTGGTAATCATCCGCCGCAGAAAAAAGCTCATCAGAAAACCGGCCAGAAGGATCAGAAGAAAGATCAGGCTTATGACGATCAGGTAGATTCTGCTTCTGGATTGGAGCTCAAGCTTTGAGGGAAGGATGGACAGGCTCCATCCCTGTCCCGGTACAGTATAGCTTACAACATTTTCCGGAAGCGGAGAATGCAGGAATTCATGGTTTTCATATCGGTAGGAATCCCCTTCCTGTATGGTGAGGAACAGTGCCTCATCCTCTGCCGGGGTATATTTATCCAGGACGCGCGCAGCCAGCTCCTGGGAAAGCTCTACATAGACCCAGCCCACCATCTGGGTGGAAGTGCTGCTGTAGATCGGCCGGATGACGGGAAGGATTTTCTTTGTATAAAAGGGGCTCAGCACACTTTCCTCAAAACCGGGAAACTGCGGCCGGTCCGCCTTGAGAAGGCTTTCGAAAAAGGGCTGTGCCATAAGGATGGAGGTTGGATCCTTTGTATTTCTGCTGTCGTAGACCGGTATGTTCTGCAGGAAGGTACTTCCATCCGGTACAGAGACGATGATCCTGCGGATTTCACTCCTTACGCTCTGGACGGAAAGCTCGGTATTGATCCGATCCCAGCAGGAAACGGCGTTTCTCCGGATCCTTTTAAGCAGTTCGTCATTCTCCTTCGCCAGTATAGCCTGCTTCAGATAGTCGCTTATGGCGGTGTCCACACAGATCCGGTTCGTAAAAAGAATGACCTGTTCAAATTCCGCCCCGATTTCACTCCCCAGGAGCTGGATGTTTGTGGAGGCGGACTGCCGCTGGCTTTGACTTAAGAAACGCTGGGAAAGGGAGTAGCTGGCTCCGGCAACGGTCAGAGCCAGAATGGCGGCAAACCCCAGGGACCAGATGGTGATCGATGTACGCAGAGAATGCCAGGATGACCTTTTTTGCTTCATTTTCGTAACGGGGCTCCTTTTTTGCAGCTGGACTGTTCTTTTATCATTCCTGAAAGGCCGGGAAAAGTCAAGTGCTTTCGGATTGAATAAAAATGCAGGTTTTTATAAAAAAAGAACATGTTTTGTGAAAGCGAAGAAAAAATGCGCTCATTCCCTGAAAAAATATTCATTCCATTTTTGAGGCGGTCAACTACAATATAGGTATCCATTCATTCCGGCTTCATGGCGCAGGTTCGGGGGAAAAAGAGCCTCAGGCCATCCGGAAATTGAAACTCTCGTCAAAAAAGGAGGAATTTCAAAATGAAGAAAAAAGCACTCGGCATCATTCTTGCGGGCGCACTTGCGGTGGGATCTCTTTCTTCAGCCCTGGCGGTAAGCGCTGAGGAACAGATCACATTAAAATGGGCGCTCTGGGATATTTCCAGTACCGTGTATTATCAGCCCCTGATCGATGCCTATGAGGAAGCCAATCCCAATGTAAAGATTGAGATGGTGGATCTTGGATCGACGGATTACAGCACCGTACTCGGGACGCAGCTGTCCGGTTCCGGCTCTGATTTCGATGTAGTGACCGTAAAGGATGTTCCCGGTTATGTCACTCTGGTCAACAAGGGTGTGCTGGAGCCTCTGGGTGACCGGATCGAGGCTGACGGCATAGATCTTGGCATGTACAACGGAGTCACCGACCAGGTGACGATCGACGGAAAGCTTTATGAGCTTCCGTTCCGTTCGGATATCTGGGTTGTCTATTACAACAAGGATGTCTTTGACAATGCAGGCGTGGAGTATCCTTCCAACGACATGACCTGGGCAGAATATGATGAGCTGGCAAGGTCTGTGGCAGACAATACTCCTGGTTCGGAGATCTATGGTTCCCATTACCATACCTGGAGATCCACGATCCAGCTGGATGGAATTCTCGACGGAGAGCATACCATCCTTGACGGCGAGTATGAATTCACGGCTCCTTATTATGAGATGGTTCTTGCGCAGCAGGCCGATGAGGTCTGTATGGATTATGCTACACTGAAAACCCAGGGTCTGCACTATTCCGATGCTTTTGCCCAGGGAAACATCGCCATGATGAACATGGGCTCCTGGTTTATCGGCACGCTGATCAACAAGATTGCCTCCGGCGAGTATGTGGACTGCGCAAACTGGGGCATGGTGAAATACCCGCATGCAGAAGGCGTGGAACCTGGTTCCACCCTGGCGACCATCACCGCCCTTGCTCTTCCCGTCACGGCTCCGAATAAGGATCAGGCATGGGACTTCATCAAGTTTGTGACCGGAGAAGAGGGAGCCAAGGTTCTGGCGGCTACCGGAAGCATTCCGGCCATCACCAGCGACGAAGTAATCGAGCTGATCGCGGCGATGGATGGCTATCCCCAGGACGACAATTCCAGGGAAGCCCTGAAGGCCACCCACACCTACCTTGAGATGCCGGCCAGCGATAAGTCCTCTGAGATCGAGACCGTTCTGAATGAGCAGCATGACCTGATCATGACAGAGTCGACTTCTGTCGAGGATGGTATTGCTGCGATGAATGAAGGCGTGCAGGCGGTCCTGAACCAGTAATACCCGTGGTTCGCTGCCGGACAGCGGGCCTCCCAGGAGGGGATACCTTTCACCGGATTACGATCTGCGGAAGATATCCCCTTTTTTGTGTTTTTCTTCTACGTGTCTGTAAGTCAGATAGTAAAGAGCAAAAACATCCTGTAATAAGTGAGAAAGGAACGGCTATGTCTGCTATTACCGATTCGCGAAAAGCTTACCAAAGGAGGAAAAGGAAACAGACCCTGGTGGCCTGGTCTTTTATCGCGCCGAATTTTATCGGTTTTGCCATATTCACTCTGGGTCCGATTATCCTGGCCTTTGTCATTGCCTTCACTGAGTGGGACGGTAACAATGCCATGCGCTTTATCGGCCTTCAGAATTTTACCACTATTTTTGGGGATGACCGTTTCATCTCTGCCCTGAAGAACACCCTGATTTACAGTGTGTTTACGGTTCCCATTACCCTGGCGATCGCGCTGGGGCTGGCGATTCTGCTGAATCAGCCGATCAAGGGCAGGAATTTTTTCCGGACCGTCACCTTTTTCCCCTATGTGGCTTCTCTCGTGGCTGTAGCCGCGGTCTGGAACATGCTGTTTACGCCGGCAAAAGGCGGAATCATCAACCAGTTTCTGATGAATGTTCTGAATATGGCGCCGTCGAAATGGGCCGCCGCGCCGAAAACCGTCATGCTTACCATCATCATGTTTTCCGTCTGGAAGAACATGGGATATTATATGGTCATTTATCTGGCCGGTCTGCAGGGAATCAGTGAGGATCTGTACGAAGCGGCCAGCCTGGACGGCGCCAACGCTCTGCAGCGCTTCTGGTATGTGACGATCCCGCAGCTCCGGCCGACGACCTTTTTCGTGACCATCATCCTGACCATCAACTGCTTCAAGGTTTACGACATCGTCTATATGCTGGCCGGCGGCTCCAACGGAATCATCAATAAAAGCGCTATCGTCATGGTGTATTATATCTATGAGGAAGCGTTCCGCAACTGGAAGCTTGGGCAGGCTTCGGCCGCCGCGATCGTGCTTTTTGTCATTGTTCTGGTGATCACCCTGATCCAGTTCCGTGGTGAGAAAAACTACGCAAACGACTGAAAGGAGGAAGTGGACATGAAAAGTAAAACCGTGAACCGCAGGATCGCCAAAACGATCATTTACCTGCTTCTGCTTCTTCTGGCTTTTGTCATGCTGGTACCCTTTGTCTGGATGATCACCGCATCCCTGAAGTTCAATAAGGACATTTTCGTGATTCCCTATCAGTGGCTGAATCCGGAGCCGCGCTGGCAGAATTATCTGGATATCTGGACCAAGATTCCTCTGGCCAGGTTTACCCTGAATACGGTCAAGCTGACGGTCATTGTCACCTTACTGCAGCTTTTTACCTCCAGCTTTGCCGCCTATGCGTTCTCAAAGCTGACTTTCAAGGGCCGGAATGTTCTGTTCCTGGCTTATGTGGCAACAATCGCGGTACCCTGGCAGGTGTACATGGTGCCGCAGTTCATGTTCATGCGAAGGCTTGGTCTGGCGGACACTCATCTGGCCATCATTATTCTCCAGGCCTTTTCCGCATTCGGAGTTTTTCTGATGCGGCAGTTCTACGAGGGGATTCCGGATTCCTTGTGTGAGGCTGCCCGGATCGACGGGATGAGCGAGTATCAGATCTACTTAAAGATCATGCTTCCTCTTTCCAGGCCTGCTCTCTCCACCCTGATTATTTTCACCTTCGTCAATACCTGGAACGATTTTCTCGGTCCGCTCATCTATCTGACCACGGAATCCAAGAAGACCCTGCAGATCGGACTGAAGATGTTTATCTCCCAGTATTCTGCCGAGTACGGACTGATCATGGCGGCTTCTGTGCTGTCCCTGATCCCGGTACTGGTTGTTTTTCTGGCTCTGCAGAAGTATTTTGTGGCGGGAATCACCACCGGCGCGGTTAAGGGATAAGGTCAGGCTCGGGAAATCCGGAGAATCCTCTTTGACGGGGAAATGTTACCCGTGGGGGAACAGATCAGTGGATAACATATGACTCCAGTGCAAAAAGCCATGCTCCACTGCGAGCTTGCTCGCAAGTGGAGCGATGGATTCTTTGCACGCCCCTATATTCGTA
>CACZQU010000008.1 GCA_902783305.1 uncultured Lachnospiraceae bacterium
TCACGGTCACTGCGCAGTTCAGAAAAATCCTGAACCCCACAAGCCTTTCACTTGATAAATCGAGCCTCACGGTTTCGGTGGGTGAGACAAAAGCGTTGACTGCGGCCGTACTTCCCGCAAAGACCAGCGAGCATGTTGCGTTCCAGTCTTCCGACACGAATGTAGCTGTGGTGGATCGAATGGGACAGGTGACAGGTATCAAGGCCGGGACGGCAAAGATTACCGCTTCCTGCCATCAGCTGAAAGCAGTCTGCCATGTGACGGTCCGGGATATTGCGCCGGTTTCCATCACGGTGCCGGGACCGATATACCTGGACGGAATCGGCGTGAGTGAAGACATGGCGCCGGAAATCCTGCCAGCGGAGGCTTCCAGGGAACTGATCTGGTCCAGCGACCATCCTGAGGTGGCTGTCGTGGACGAGCAGGGTATCGTAACCTCAGTGGGCGTCGGCACGGCAGTGATCAAGGCGGTCTCTGTTGTCGCTCCCGAAGTCTTTGGACAGACAGAGGTCATTGTCTCCAATGATCTGGCTTCTGTGGAGCTTTCTCAGAGCAATGTGATTGCCTATGAAGGCAAAGAAACCGAAATTACATTAAACTTTTATCCGGCGGGAAGCCATCCCACCGTACCGGTAACATGGACATCATATGATGAAGGCATAGTTAAGGTAGAAGCACAGGGAGAATATCAGGAGAAGGCTGTGCTGACCGGCGTTTCGATCGGAACGACCAGCATCGAGGCGAATGCGGGAGGCTTCACGGCAATCTGCTTTGTATCGGTATTACGGGCGATTGAAGGTCTGGAGCTATCCTGTCAGGAACTTACGCTGGCAAGAGGAGAAGAAGCTGTTCTGACTGCCGCCGTAACTCCGGATACGGCAACAGAGGGTATTGACTGGGTCAGCAGCAATCCGCAGGTGGCATCGGTGACAGAGGGAAGAGTGACAGCCCTTAAGACAGGCTCTGCCGTCATTTCTGCCGTCAGCCTCAGCCAGGCGGCGGCTGCGTCCTGCACAGTGCACGTATATTCAGAGGATGACCTGACAGGCCTGGAGTTTTCGGCTTCGACCCTTACCATCCTGGATTGTGAAAGCGCGGTGCTGGAACTGATCAAGACTCCTGCTGATTCCCCGGAGGATATATTCTGGAGCAGCAGTGATGAGACGGTGGCGGCCGTAGCGGACGGAATTGTCACAGCTAAGAAGGCGGGCAGCTGTACCATCGAGGCGGTTTCCGCAAGCGGGGATGATATAGCCCAATGCCATGTCACGGTAAAAGTGCATACGCACAAGGTAACCAGCTACAAGATCACAAAACAGCCGACGGCTTTGGCTGCGGGACAGAAGAAAGGCGTCTGCCGGCTTTGCCATAAAACCATCACGAAGACCATCGCGAAGCTGAAACCTACGATTACACTGAACTATACCGGAACGATTCCGCTGAAGGTAAATCAGAAAATCGCTGTGTCTGCCACCAATCTTGCTTACGGCGACGCTGTTTCCTCAATCACCTCTTCAAATACGACGGTTGCGAAGATCAGCAGCAAAAGGTGGGTGGTTGCGAAAAAAGCAGGCAAAGCAAAGATTACGGTTACGCTCAAGAGCGGCAAAAAGGCATCCTTTGCGGTAAAGGTACAAAAGAAGGATGTCGCAACGACGGCTATTCAGGGCGTGAAAGCCTCTTTGACACTGAAGGTCGGGAAAACCGCATTGCTGACCCCGTCTTTGATTCCTGTGACCTCGCTGCAGACCATCACCTACCACAGCAACAACAAAAACGTGGCGGTAGTGAACAAAAACGGGAAGATCACGGCAAAGAAAAAAGGAACAGCGGACATTACCGTAACTTCGGGCTCTGTGTCGGTAACCTGCAAAGTGAAGGTAAAATGACGCCTGACAAGTGAATGACAGGATCCGGGTGATGGTTATTCACGCGAAAGATACGGATCCACAGCGGGCTGCGGCGGCAGACAACAACGCCGCAGCTCTTTTGCGGCATTGCATACATACATTCACCGCACAGGCCGAACCTATGAGAATCCGGCGTTCAGGAAAGGACATGGATAAAATGGCAGTAAACGAAACAATGATGCAGTATTTTGAGTGGTATCTCCCAAACGACGGCTTCTGGTGGAAACGCTGCGCGGCAAAAGCGGATAACCTGCGGGACCTCGGGATAACTTCCGTGTGGCTTCCGCCGGCTTATAAGGGGGCTTCCCAGGAGGATGTGGGCTATGGCGTCTACGATATGTATGATCTGGGGGAGTTTGACCAGAAGGGAACGGTACGCACGAAATACGGAACCAGGGATGAATATCTTGATGCGATCCGTGCCTTTCATGATGTCGGCATCAAGGTTTTTGCGGATATCGTGCTGAACCACCGGATTGGCGGGGATGAGACGGAAGAGGTCACGGCGGTGACGGATTCACCTGAGGATCGGACGGTACAGGTAGGGGGAGAGCAGAAGGTTACGGTATGGTCGAAGTTTACTTTTCCGGGACGTGCCGGAAAATACAGCGACTTCATCTGGAATTATACGGATTTTAAAGGCACGGACTGGGATGAGAACACCAAAAAGGAAGACCTGATCTATCGGTTTACCGGCAAGAAATGGGATCCCGATACAGATCCCGAAAAAGGAAACTTCGATTATCTGATGGGCATGGATGTGGATATGGATAATCCGGAAGTGGTCAGGGAAACGAGAAAGTGGATCACCTGGTATATCCAGACCACCGGGATCGACGGACTGCGGCTGGACGCTGTCAAGCATATCAAATTCCGGTTCTACAAGGAACTCCTGGAGGAGATCAGGAATACTGCCGGAAAGGATTTTCCTGCTGTAGGTGAGTATTGGAGCGGTGATTTGGAACGGCTTCTTTACTACCTGGATGCGGTGGACAACGAGATGGCGCTGTTCGATGTGGCGCTTCACTATAATTTCTACAATGCCTCCACAGCGGGAGGCGGTTACAGTATGGGGCAGATCTTTGACCATACACTGGTGCAGGAAAGGCCGAATCTTGCTGTGACCTTTGTGGACAACCATGATACCCAGTACGGTCAGAGCCTGCAGTCCTATGTGGAGGAGTGGTTCAAGCCATTGGCGTACGCGATGATTCTCCTGCGGGAAAGCGGAATCCCGTGTGTATTCTATTCCGATTATTATGGCAATCCCGTAAAGAACCTGCCGATGGTTCCGAATCTTGGAAAGCTGATTAAGCTCCGGCATTCCTATGCCTACGGAGAACAGGTCGATTATCTGGACGACGATCATATCATAGGATGGGTGCGCCGCGGCGATGAGGAACACCCGAACTCCGGTCTTGCGGTGGTGCTCACA
>CACZQU010000009.1 GCA_902783305.1 uncultured Lachnospiraceae bacterium
CCCATGATGACGCCGGCCGATTTTTCCCAGCCTCCGTTCGGGGCTACGCACCTCGCTCCGTCTGGGAAAAATCGCGGCACATCGACCAACCTACCTAAAGGAATATACACACAATTTCGGACTTGACTTGTTTTCGCAAAAACTGTGCTTCCCATGCTTCGAGATTGTTACCGGCCAAAGGAGAAGGTGAGGTGATTTCACCCCCCTTTCACCCCCCTTGAGTTTAACGGATTTTTCAATATCTTAAAAGCGACCTTTACAAGTTGCCGCAATTTGTGTTAGTATACCGTCAGTCAGGCAGTTTGTTTGACGGTATGCCTGACATATAAAACTAGAAAGGGGGTGTTAGATATGCAGCCACGGTATTACTGTGTGGATTCTGTAATTATGGATATTTGTAATAATTCATATTATAATTCCGAGTCTGTTTATCAAAGTCAAGTCCAGCTTAACATTACTGCTTGTAATTCCGATACAATTATAGCGACAGTTGACGGATACTGTTTATTCGGAGCATGGGCAGAACTTGATGGAATTGACGTTCGACGAATTCGCTCTGCTTGTGATTGGGCAAAGATTATAGAAGTGATGGCAGGCGAATCTAATGAGGCGGGAGAAGATATTTTTTGTATCACAAATATTGATGTGCAGGATAGTCTGGCGTTTAAAACGATTTTGCCGACCTTGATTAGTGCTTTGCGCACCGCATGCTTTTCAAAGGTACACAATTATCCCGATTCCATTGTTATACATGGCGACCTAAGCCGTTACGAAGGCATTGAATCCTATGGCAGGTCGATGAGTGATGATATATTTCTGCTTTATTAATAGTAATAATATAAAAGTATCTATAAGATTGAGATGTCATCCTTCACTCCTGCAATGAGATTCTTGTGTCGTCTATTGAAATAATGTTTAGCATTCTTCGTATGTCTGTCACAATAGATTTTGGTTTTTTGACTCCCCACGAAAAATAGGCGACCACACATTTTGCAGGCGCGATAATCCGCGGAATCGAGAATATCGAGGTATAAAAACAGTAATTCGACGGCTCTGTGGGACTTGGCATTGAGCTGCAGTAGTCGAGACGGATAGCGTTCTAGCACAAACTCTGATTCATTTGACAAGATGTCTGATATTGTGTTATGAACAACGGCTAAGAACGTATCAGAGATAGCGGCAATATCAAATTCTTTTAGTATCTTGCTACTAGCATTAGATTCCTCAAGATAGCACCGACTTGCAAAACTCCAAAGGTCAGCGCGAAGATCAACTTGACAATGAATGTTATTCCAATAGTTGATTACAAATCTGGCGGTGTCGGACCCTTTTGACGCAATGGTGTATTGTGCGTATTTTTCGTCTGCACTCATCCTAAAACGCTGAAACAGAGACACTAAATTTGATGCGATATTCGTATTCGCAGTGTTGTTCGCATGATTCGCATCGGGCCAGGTTATGCTTTGCGTAACAGTATAGGTTACGTCGGATGGCACGGTTTGATTGGATACTTTTAGAGTAGTCGCCTTGTCATAGTATTCCGTAGCGAACATAAGCAGTTCGTAGATAGTAGGTAAATCTGATGTCTTGATTTTTTTCGCCTGCAAACATTGGTAGTACAGCTTCCTGAGTAGGGATAATTCTTCAACAACCTTTCGCATATAAGCCAGAAGCGTTTCATTACTGTCCACCACTGTGGTCGTGGAGTAATATTCATTGAGCGAGCCGTTCTGTAGTCCTTCTAAAGACCGAGGAGACGGTGAAAGCGCTTCGCTCAGACTCGATATTCGGTTCCCTTGTAATAGTTGATCCGCAGCAACTTCGTCATCATCAGACAATCCAGATACAAATAGGGGACACTCTATCTTGTGCCCCCGAAAATAGACAGTGGTTTCAAACGACACATAGTGGCTCATCTGTCATCACGCACCTTCCTTTGGTTTACAACTATCCGTTGATACCGATAGAATACCACAAAATCCCGCAGATATCATCATTTTTTAAGTAATATGGGGATAAAAAGTGAAAAGTACTTTCTTCCATGATTTGAGGAAATTCAGCATAATCCGAATCTTGGGGCACATGTGAAGTCTATTCATTATACATTCAACATATCTTTCTCGCGCTGATCATTCAAGAGGGAGATACGATTGCATTTCTTCGCCATAGAGAGAAAAGGGATATAACACAGCCGAAATCAAGATGATGCTGTATTATCGCGACAACAGAATGCTTCCGGTATATTGTATTCTGTTGTAAAAATGGTATAATAGTATAAAAATTGAATCGTGGGAAAGGGATCACGGAATTGCACAACAGCAATCCTGTGGTCCCTTTTGTGGTTTCGAGAGGTAACTGGAGTGGTGAAAGGGGACGGTAAGAAGAGGATTGGCAGACCATGATCTCTGATTTTCGCCGTATTTCTCTCGAATACGCCCGAAATCATAGTATGCAAACTGCATACTAACACCTTCGGGGCGGGATGGTATATAATAAGAAGTAAAAGACGATACCTAAATCGTTGTGACAACAAAAAGGAGGATTATTCATGAACAACCCAGAGGCCTTTTCCATTAAAGACGGCGTATTGATAAAATACTGGGATTCAGGTGGGGATGTGGTAGTGGCGGAGGGCGTCAAAAGAATCTGTAACGGGGCGTTTGAAAAGTGTAAGAACCTTCAGAGTATCACCTTGCCGGAGGGCGTGACGAGCATCGGCAATTGGGCGTTTCTTGAGTGTGAAAAATTACGGAGCATCACTCTTCCGGAGGGCGTGACGAGCATCAGCTACATGGCGTTTATGAAATGTGAGAGCCTTCAGAACATCACCCTGCCGGAGAGTGTGACGAGCATCGGCGGCTATGCATTTTGGGAGTGCAAGAGCCTGCGGAGCATTACCCTACCGGACGGCTTGACGAGCATCGGAGAAAATGCTTTTTATAACTGTACCAGTTTGCAGAGCATCACCCTGTCGGACAGCTTGACAAATGTCGATAAAGATGCCTTCAAAGACTGCAAAAATCTAAAAACTGTGATTATCCCGAAGAAACGTGATATTTCATGGCTTGTAGGTATTGACTCAACAGGACAGTTCCGCTGTGCCTTCCCCGACCTGAACAAGTTTTGCCGCGATGCAGATGAGGCGCAGATGATGGAACTCATTTCCAAAGCGAAAAAGTGGCCCTCCAAATGGAAAAAGCTGTTCTTTGCTTCTTATCTGCACTCCGACACCCGCGCCGCTATGCTGCTGGCGGATAAGCGGGGGGAGTTCGCGCAATACGCCCAACTGCGCGGCGCAGATGAGGACGAAGTGCGGGATCGGATGCTTTCCGATCTCGGATTGGACAAACACGGCAGCAAGGTCTACGACCTCGGAGGCTCAGCTGTGACAGCCCGTCTCCTGCCGGACTTCCGCTTCTCTATGGAGCTGGCGGATGGGACCCCGGTCAAATCCCTGCCGAAGAAGGGCGCTGATCCGGAGAAGTATAAGGACGCCAAGTCCGATCTGACACAGATGAAAAAGGATGTGGTCAAGATCTGGAAGAACCGCGCCGACGTTCTGCTCGGGGACTTCCTCAGCGGCCGTGAGCGTTC
>CACZQU010000010.1 GCA_902783305.1 uncultured Lachnospiraceae bacterium
CTAACCGTAAAGCCACGCGCGGGGAAAGGTCAGACCGGGTGCTCGGCACCTTTCTGCATCCTTCCATCCTTCAGAAGCACATCTGCATCCCTCCGGTAAAGGAATCCCCGAGGCCGATGGTATACTTCGGTTTGTCAATATAGCGGGTGGGAACAATGCGCACCCTGTCCCTCCAGGGGCTGTCCGCGATCATCCTGACATTGGCAGCGCCGTCCGGACTTTGGGGAAGCTTCAGGATTTCCCGGATCTCCTGCTCTCCGCCATATCCGCCGAAGGCGGCCTTCGCCGTGGCGAGCGTCACACCGTACAGCAGGCCCTTTTCGACCGGTATCCTGCCGGGATCTCCGACAAACATCGCATAGTCCTTGGTATGGATCACGATTCCTTTGCGGACGCGGTATTCCCTGCGGAGGAATTCCGTTCCCTCCACGCAGGAGAGGACATCGTGGATGTCCACCGGATACTGATACATTTTTTCCAGGGTATACTGCAGCTCTTCCTCATTCATGCTCATGATATCCACATAGGGGTAGAGCGTATCCATGCAGATCCTGCGGATCTGCGCATTGTGATAATGGGCATCCTCGAAGTAGACGATTCCCTGCGGATTCCTTTCGTGATAGATCTCCACATGACGCTTCACCTCCTCCAGCCGGAGGGAAAGAAGGTCCGGATCCAGAATCGAATTGAAGCTGGAGAGGACATGGCTGGTCACCTGCCGCGCATGCTCCTCGATCCAGCGGAAATACGGTTCCCACAGGGGAAGGATTTCATTGACCGTATTGCGGGTAAGAATCAGACGGTTGGAGCCGGGGATCGGGTATTTCCGGTTTCCCAGTTCGATCACGTCTCCCTTTTTAAACTGGAGAATAAAGTGAAGCTCCTGAGGATTATGGCTGACGACTTCGTCCGTTCCTCCAAGGCTCCCGTCCTCTTTAGCCACATGGACATATGGGGACGTTAAGAGACGGCATACCTCCTTGCAGTCATCGGTCAGATGCACGATGCTGTGCACCCCCACCATCGACAGTGCCCTGGCGGCCTGGACAGCGGTTCCTCCAAGGGCACCTGTACAGGAAAAGCTATCGGTAATCAGAGAGGGAGTATCAATATCCACCTCGCCGCCGATTCCGTTTACGCAAAAATAAACTATCGTTCCCAGCAGTTCTTCCATCGTGCGCACCAGCCTGGCCGGCCGCAGCATAGCCAGATCCGCATCCGGAAGGTACTCTCCCAGCAGCCTGTTCAGGCTGTCCACCCGGAAATCCAGGATCTGGTCCAGGTTGCTGGTAAAGCCCAGTGCCGTGTACACCTGGTCTTTCTGTCTTCTCTCCGCCGTCTGTCTCAGGGACTGAATGGCGGACATCTCATGACGTTCTGTATCCATTCATTCCTCCTGGCTGAGCATAAACTGAAGGACCGTATCATAATCCGGAACCGCCGTGGTGGCTCCGATGGCAGAAATGCAGAAAGCTGCTGCCGCGCTGCCGAATCTCGCGCAGTCCCTGAGTGACCATCCATGAAGATATGCGCACAGAAAGCCTCCCATGAAGCAGTCTCCGGCCCCGGTGGTGTCGACCACCTCCATCCCGCGGCAGGGCTTCAACCGGATGTATTCCCGGAAATTTTCCGTCGCGATGCATCCCTCGGCTCCCAGCTTGATGCCGAATACCTTGAAGGGAAACCTCCGGAAAACCTCCATAATTTCCATCACATCCGTCTTCTCCGCCAGGAAGGAGGCTTCTTCATAGCTTGGGAAAAAAATGTCGGTCAGGGGAAGAGTTTCCTTCAGCAGGTCGATCCTGGGAAGGGTTTTTCCCGGATTGCTGACGGCGGCATCCATGGCGGTCAGCCTGCCCAGTCTGTGTGCCCGCGTAAACAGATCTGCCGTTTCCTTATCATCCATCCCCGCCACGGCCAGCGCGCTGCCAAAAAAGACCAGATCTGCCTTCCC
This sequence comes from uncultured Lachnospiraceae bacterium, assembly GCA_902783305.1. Classification (GTDB taxonomy): domain Bacteria; phylum Bacillota; class Clostridia; order Lachnospirales; family Lachnospiraceae; genus Blautia_A. Next base: position 1,955 of record CACZQU010000010.1, read on the forward strand.
GATTTCCTCATCCGGAACGTCTGCGCTTTTCTGAAGGGTATTGATGAGGTTGTCCACCAGGAAATGTCTCTGACCGTTTTCCTCGATCAGCTGATAGCATGTCGCCGTGGTATACCCGGGGATCGTCCGGACGTATTCCGTGTGGATTGTGGTTTTTTCAAGCTCCCTGCGGATAAAGCGTCCGTTGGCATCCTCCCCGATGTTGGAGACAAAGGAGACCTCCTGCCCCAGCCGGGAAAGAACCATGGCAACGTTCAGGGCGTCTCCTCCCGCGCGGCTCTCCACAGAACCGATGAGTGAAGCGTCCCGCTGCATGATATCATGGGGAACAGGGCGCAGGGGCATATCGCAGAAGGACATCCCCACAGATAAAAATCTTTTGTTTTTCATGATTTGACAGCTCCTGCGGTCATACCGGCAATGAAATATTTCTGGAAGAACAGGAACAGAACCAGGATCGGCAGGGATCCCAGAACACTCATCGCCATCATCTGGTTCCACTCATAGGCGTGCTGACCCATCAGAAGATTGATTCCCACCGGGACAGTACGCATGTCATTCGTCTTGGTCAGGGTCAGCGCAAACAGATACTCGTTCCAGGACTGCATGAAGGTATACATTCCCACGGATACCAGACCCGGGATCGCGGAGGGAATCAGGATCCTCCACAGGGCGGTCCATCGGGATCCTCCGTCGATCATCACCGCTTCGTCCAGATCCTTCGGCATGGTATTGAGATACCCCGTTACCATCAGAATGCAATACGGCAGCGTAAAGACCAGATAGGTCAGCACCAGAGCCCCGTAGGTGTTGAAGATTTTCAGCGTGACAATCAGGCTCAGGTAGGGGATCAGGAGCGTGATGGGCGGAACTGCCTGTACTGCGACAATAACCGTATTGATCACGCCCTTCCCTCTGAAGCTGAAGCGGCTGAAGGCATATGCGGCCATGATGCCGATAAAGAGAGTAAGCACCACCACAATAGCCGAGATCACATAGCTGTTGATGAAAAAGCGGACCTGTTCAGGATTGGCAAAGATCTTTCCGTAAGCGGTAAAGCTGAAATTTTTCGTAATCAGCGCCGGAGGATTGGCGAACATCTCCGCGTTGCCCTTGAAGGAGTTGGAAAGCATCCATAGCACCGGAAACCCTGCCCAGATCGTGCCGAGGATCAGAAGTACAATGACCAGAACACTTACATATGGTTTTCTCTTTCCTATCATAACTAATCCTCCGCTAACTGGTGTCTGACATAAAAGATTCCGACGATGGTACACAGAATCAGCAGGATCACGGCGCCGGTGGAGGCCATGGAATACTGGAATTTGGTAAAGCCCTGTTTATAGATCCAGGTGCTGACGGTTTCTGTCGCGTTTACCGGCCCGCCGCCAGTCGTCATCCAGATCAGTGCAAACTGCTGCAGGGTCCAGACAAAATCCAGCATCACCAGGCTGATCAGAATGGGCTTCAGCTGTGGGATCGTAATCCGGAAAAAGGTCTGCACCGCATTTGCCCCATCCAGGGCAGAGGCCTCATACAAATCCGTAGAGATTCCCTGCAGACCGGCCAGGATACTGATCATGTAGAAGGGATAACCCGACCAGATATTGATCAGGGTCACCGACCGTAATGCGATATCCCTGGATGCCAGGAAGGTAATCTGGGTATCGGAGATATGGAAAAGCTGGATCAGATAATTCAATACGCCGTTCGGATCCAGGATCATCCGCCA
>CACZQU010000011.1 GCA_902783305.1 uncultured Lachnospiraceae bacterium
CTTCCGCCAGGGCTAATCCTGTATTCTTAGGATAATTTCCTTCTAAAAGAGGAAGGAGATGGCAGCTTCGCTGCCTGATATAAAAAAGAAAGAAGCCCCCATATGCCTGGCATATGGGGGCTTTTCTGCATTGTGGGTGAGTCAGGGGACGTATCTGGAGACTCAACTTTGTTGAGTCACAAGATACGTCCCCTGACTCACCCTGACTCACCCATTTGAAAAATCTGACGAAAAGAACCGTCCCCATTGACTCACTCTTGCTAAATCCTGCCAAAAAAGGTAAAATGAAACATACCCATAGAAAAAAACGGAGGAAGACGCATGAATAAAACACAGAAAACAAAAAAGACATCCGGAAAGAAGAATACGGTTCCGGCAGCGAAAAAACTGGCGGATGGGATGATCTCATCGGATGCTCCTATGGAAGAGCCCTTCAGCGTGTTTATCTCAGACTTGGATCAGTATCTCTTTGGTCAGGGCGTCCACTACGATATCTATAAAAAACTCGGGGCTCACGCGACCCGGAAGGACGGGCAGGACGGAGTTTATTTTGCGGTATGGGCACCGAAAGCAGCGGCTGTTCATCTGATCGGAAGCTTCAACGAGTGGGATGAGACCAGCCATGTCATGACCAGACGTGAACCGCTGGGCATCTATGACCTGTTCGTTCCCGGCGTGAAGAAAGGAGATATGTATAAATTCCTGATCTTTACGGAGGACGGAAGGAAACTGTACAAAGCGGATCCTTATGCCAACCAGGCGGAATTCAGGCCGGGGACCGCGTCCATCGTGACGGATATCGAGAACCTGAAGTGGACGGACGGTGCCTGGATGAAGAAACAGGCGGAATTTAAAGCGGATGAAAGCCCGATCGCGATCTATGAAGTGCATCCGGGAAGCTGGATGAAGCATCCCCATGGTCCGGATGAGGACGGATATTATAATTACCGTCTGTTTGCGGAGCGCTGCACCGAATACGTGAAAGAAATGGGATACACCCATGTGGAGCTGATGGGGATCGCGGAGCATCCTTTCGACGGTTCCTGGGGTTATCAGGTGACCGGATACTACGCCCCCACGTCGCGGTACGGCACTCCCGAAGATTTTGCGTATATGGTCAACTATTTCCATAAAAACAACATAGGCGTCATTCTTGACTGGGTGCCAGCCCATTTCCCGAAAGACGCCCACGGACTGGCGGACTTTGACGGCAGCTGCGTTTATGAATACGCGGATACCCGCAAAGGCGAACACCCGGACTGGGGGACCAAGGTTTTCGATTTTTCCAAAAACGAAGTAAAGAATTTCCTGATCGGCAACGCGCTGTTCTGGATCGAGCATTTCCACGTGGACGGCCTGCGGGTGGATGCTGTGGCTTCCATTCTGTATCTGGATTACGGCCGGAGAGACGGGCAGTGGTGCCCGAACATCTACGGAGGCAACAAGAACCTGGAAGCGATCGAATTCTTCAAACATCTGAACAGCGTGGTGCGCGGACGCCATCACGGAGTGATGATGATCGCGGAAGAATCAACGGCGTGGCCGGGCGTGACAGCAAAACCCGAGGATGACGGCCTGGGATTCTCTCATAAATGGAACATGGGATGGATGCACGATTTCCTGGATTATATGAAGCTGGATCCTTATTTCCGGAAATTCAACCATAACCGGATGACGTTTGCCATGACCTATGCATACTCGGAAAAATATATCCTGGTGCTCAGCCACGATGAGGTCGTTCATCTGAAATGCTCCATGATCAACAAGATGCCGGGGCTGTATGACGATAAATTTGCCAACCTGAAAGCCGGATATTCCTTCATGGTCGGACATCCGGGGAAGAAGCTCCTTTTCATGGGACAGGATTTCGCGCAGATGCAGGAATGGAGCGAAGCGAGAGAACTGGACTGGTACCTGCTTGCCGAACCGAAGCATCAGCAGATGAAAGCCTATGTGGCGGCGCTGATGCATCTGTATCGTTCCTCTAAGGCGCTCTATGAGCTGGACAATGAACCGGAAGGCTTTGAGTGGATCAATCCGGATGACGCGGACCGCAGTATCTTCAGTTTTGTGCGCCATTCCAAAGGAGAAAAGAACAATCTGCTGTTCGTGATCAATTTCACTCCGGTCGCCCGCCCGGATTACCGCGTCGGTGTTCTGAAGAAGAAGACATACACGCTGGTGCTCAACAGTGATGAGGCGCAGTACGGCGGAAGCGGTATGGAACAGCCGGTATCCTATAAGGCAGAGGAATCCGAGTGCGACGGAAAACCGTACTCTTTTGCGTATAATCTGCCTGCTTACGGGGCTGCAGTATTTAAATTCTGAGAATGAGACACCTTTCCGGTATTTGAAAAGAACCGGAACCGAGGTTTGAAATGAAAACGAAAACAAAACTGAAGGCCAGATACGGAGGCAGTCTCAAAAGACACTGGCAATGGAGCGTGATCCTGGCGTTTACGCTGCTGATCCTGGACGGTATACTGCTGCTGCGCGACCGGAAAAGCGGGTATCTGGCGCTGGTCTTTACGGTGGTGTACCTGGCAGCGGTCCTGCTCATTTACCTGTATTTCCGCCCCAGGATCCTCCGTGAGACGGTGGCTTTTGCCGCGAGGTATGAACAGGTCGAGAAAGAGCTCCTCCAGGAACTCGAAATACCGGCGGCTTTGCTGGAACCGGACGGACATGTGCTGTGGATGAACGACCGTCTGGCCCTCCTGACGGAAAAAAACGTCAATTTCCGAAAGAACATCAGCACGCTGTTTCCGGAGATCAACCGGGGGGCCCTTCCGGTATCCGGGATGGAACGCGATATCCGTATGATCTATAAAGAAAAGGATTTTCGGGTCCACATCCAGCGGATCCCGGTTGATCAGTTGATCGATGAAAGCTCTATGGTGGAGATCGAAACGGGAACCAGTTATCTGTATATGGTCTATCTTTTCGACGAGACAGAGCTGCGGCATTATATCCAGGAAAACAGAGACCAGAAACCGGTGATCGGACTGGTGAATGTTGATAACTATGAAGAAGTCATGGAAAGGACTGATGAGATCCATCAGTCACTTCTGGGCGTCATGGTCGAAAGGAAGATCAGCAAGTATTTTACGGCTGCGGACGGCCTGGTGAAAAAGCTGGAGAAGGACAAATATCTCATCCTGCTCAGCCAGAAAGGTCTGGACGGTCTGCGTGAAGACCGGTTTTCCGTGCTGGACGGAGTAAAGACGATCAGCATCGGCAACGATATCAACATGACGGTCAGCGGCGGTTTTGGCGTAAACGGGAAAGGTTTTCTGGAAAACTATGAATTTGCCAGAGGAGCCATAGAGATGGCTCTCGGACGCGGCGGCGATCAGGTCGTGCTCCGTGACGGCGAAGATATGACGTTCTACGGAGGAAAAACGCAGCACAGCGAGAAGAGCACCCGGGTGAAGGCCAGAGTAAAGGCCCAGGCGCTTCGGGAACTGATCCTTTCGTCCGAAAATGTGGTGGCTATGGGACATCAGCTGACAGACATGGATTCCTTCGGGGCGGCGGTCGGCGTCTGCCGGGCAGCCATGTCGGTCGGCAAGGAAGCACATATCGTACTGGGGGAACTGAACACCAATATCCGGGACTGGGTCACACGGTTTAAAGAGAGCAGGGATTACAGCGATGACTTTTTCATCACACATGAGGAAGCCATTGAGATGGTTCAGGAAGGAACGGCTGTCGTTGTGGTAGATACAAGCCGGCCCGGCATCTGCGAGTGTCCGCAGATCCTGAAGCAGACAAAATCGGTCGTGGTGCTGGATCATCACCGCCAGACGACGGATACCATAGAGAACGCGGCGCTTTCCTACATTGAGCCGATCGCGTCCTCTGCCTGCGAGATGATCGCTGAGATCCTGCAGTATTTTGAAGATAATGTGCGGATGAAGAGCCTGGAGGCAGACTGTATCTATGCCGGCATCATCATCGATACCAACAGCTTTGTAGCCAAGACGGGGGTGCGTACATTTGAGGCGGCCGCGTATCTGCGGCGCTGCGGGGCGGATGTTTCCAGAGTGAGAAAAGCTCTGCGGGATAATTTCGACAGTTATATGGCAAAAATGGACGCGGTCAGTCATGCGGAAAAATATATGGACAGTTACGCGCTGTCCACCTGCAACGGCGAAGGTCTGGAAAATCCCAGCGTTGTCGGCGCGCAGGCTGCCAATGAACTCCTGAACATTGTGGGCGTGCGGGCATCCTTTGTGGCGACGCGCTATAAGGAAAAAGTTTTCATCAGCGCCCGGTCCATTGACGAGGTGAACGTGCAGCTGGTCATGGAACGGATGGGCGGCGGCGGCCATCTGAATATAGCCGGCGCACAGCTGACGGATGCTACACCGGAGGAGGCCATCGGGAAGATCAAGGAAACGCTGAAGCAGATGACCGAAGAAGGAGAGATCTGATATGAAAG
>CACZQU010000012.1 GCA_902783305.1 uncultured Lachnospiraceae bacterium
GATGCGGGCATCGCCAACTGACGACAACGCAGCAGATGCTTGCGAAGACAAGTCAGAGGGCGGAGGTATTTAATTACAGTGCCTTAGTATATGGCACTGATGAAAGCCGATTTCAGGTTTTATCAGTGCTTTCGTTTCACTATGGATATTTGTGGTAAAGATGATCCGGGTCGTAAATCTGTTTGAATGAAGGGAGGAGATGCAATGGGAAGTATCATAGGAGAAGGCATTACATTTGATGACGTGCTGCTTGTGCCAGCGTATTCAGAGGTGATCCCCAATCAGGTTGATGTCACCACATGGCTGACGAAAAAAATCAGGCTGAATATCCCTATGATGAGTGCAGGAATGGATACGGTTACCGAATTCCGCATGGCTATCGCGATGGCGAGACAGGGCGGGATCGGGATTATCCATAAGAATATGACGATTGAAGAACAGGCGGATGAGGTGGATAAGGTGAAGCGCTCAGAGAACGGCGTCATCACCGATCCTTTTTTCCTTTCTCCGGAGCATACCCTGGCAGATGCAGATGAACTGATGTCCAAATTCAGGATATCCGGCGTACCGGTAACAAAAGACGGAAAGCTGGTGGGCATCATCACCAACCGCGACCTGAAGTTTGAGACTAATTATGCAAAGAAGATTAAAGACTGCATGACTTCAGAGAACCTGATTACGGCGAAAGAAGGTATTACTCTGGAGGAGGCAAAGGAAATTCTTGCCGTTTCCCGAAAAGAAAAACTTCCCATTGTAGACGACAATTTCAATCTCAAAGGTCTGATCACGATCAAGGATATTGAGAAACAGATCAAATATCCGCTTGCCGCGAAGGATGACAGGGGAAGGCTTCTGTGCGGAGCGGCAGTCGGCATCACGTCAAACGTACTGGCCAGGGTGGAAGCGCTGCGCAAAGCGAATGTTGACGTAGTGGTTGTGGATTCCGCACATGGGCATTCCGCAAATATTCTCCGGGCGGTAAGGGAGATCAAGGATGCATTCCCGGATCTTCAGCTGATCGCGGGAAATGTGGCGACAGGCGCTGCGACCAAGGCTCTGATTGACGCAGGGGCAGACGCGGTGAAGGTCGGGATCGGCCCTGGCTCTATCTGTACTACCCGTGTGGTGGCCGGTATCGGCGTTCCTCAGATCACGGCTGTCATGGACTGCTATGAGGTGGCCAGCCGGTATGGGATCCCGATCATCGCTGATGGGGGGATCAAGTATTCCGGCGACATCACGAAGGCGATCGCAGCGGGGGCTAATGTTGTCATGATGGGCAGCATGTTTGCCGGCTGCGATGAAAGTCCGGGAACCTTTGAGCTTTATCAGGGCAGGAAGTACAAGGTATACCGGGGCATGGGCTCTATTTCTGCTATGGAAAACGGCAGCAAGGACCGCTATTTCCAGGAGGATGCGCGCAAGCTGGTTCCTGAGGGGGTTGAAGGCCGCGTTGCCTACAAAGGAGAACTGGAGGATACGGTATTCCAGCTCATCGGAGGTCTCCGTTCCGGTATGGGATATTGCGGTGCCAGAACGATTGAACAGCTGAAAACGGAAGCGAAGTTCATCAAGATTTCCGCCGCGTCTCTTAAGGAATCCCATCCCCATGATATCCATATCACCAAGGAAGCGCCAAATTACAGTGTTGATGAATGACAAGGAGGAGACCATGCAGATCCGCTCTCTGGAAAAGGAACTCAGCAAAAACACTTATCCTGGCCGGGGAATCGTGGCAGGAAGGAGTGACGACGGCCGCTTTGCAGTGGCGGCTTATTTCATCATGGGCCGCAGTGAAAACAGCCGGAACCGTATCTTTGTATCCGATGGGGACGGCTTGCGGACGCAGGCATATGATCCTGCCAGGATGAAGGATCCGAGCCTGATTATCTATTCTCCGGTCAGGGTTCTGGGGCATGATACGATCGTGACGAACGGAGACCAGACCGATACCGTCTTTGAGGGACTGGAGAAGGGATTGTCTTTTGAGCGGGCTTTGCGGAGCCGGACCTACGAACCTGACTCGCCGAATTTCACACCACGCATTTCCGCTCTTCTGCACGTGGAAGGGGGAGAGTATTATTACGAGATGTCGATCCTGAAAAGCCATCATGGGAATCCGGAATGCACGGACCGACAGCATTTTTTCTATGATCATCCGATTGCGGGAGAGGGTTCTTTTCTCCATACCTATGTATCAGACGGAAATCCGCTTCCCAGCTTTGAAGGAGAGCCTGTGAGGGTAAACATCTCAGGGAATATCGATTCTTTTGGCAAGCTGCTCTGGGAAAGCCTGAATTCGGATAATAAAGTGTCTTTGTTTGTGCGGTACATTGATCTCGAAACAGCTGAATCTGAGACGAGAATATATAACAAGTGGGAATAATTCAAAGGAGAATACCGGATGAATGAATTAGAGTTGAAATATGGCTGCAATCCGAATCAGAAGCCTTCCAGAATCTATATGGAAGACGGAAGTGAGCTTCCGGTGAAGGTGCTTAGAGGTAAGCCGGGGTATATCAATTTTCTGGATGCCCTGAATGGATGGCAGCTGGTAAAAGATCTGAAGGCAGCCTGCGGCCTTCCTGCTGCGGCTTCCTTTAAGCATGTATCTCCGGCGGGAGCTGCCATCGGGCTTCCTCTGACAGATACTCTGGCACGGATTTACTGGGTGGATGATCTGGACTGGAAGTCTTTTTCCCCTCTTGCCTGTGCATATGCCCGGGCGAGAGGCGCGGACAGGATGTCCTCTTTTGGTGATTTTATTTCCTTGTCTGACATCTGCGACAAAGATACTGCCAGCCTGATCCGGCGGGAGGTTTCCGACGGTGTCATTGCTCCTGGATATACAGAAGAGGCACTTGAGCTGCTGGCTCAGAAAAAGAACGGAAATTATAATGTCATCCAGATCGATCCTGATTATGTACCGTCTAAGGTGGAAAGCAAACAGGTATATGGCGTGACCTTTGAGCAGGGTCGGCAGGAGCTGCGGATTGATGACGCATTGCTTGAAAATATTGTGACGAAAAATAAGGAACTGCCTCCTGAAGCGAAGCGTGATCTGAAAGCGGCGCTGATCATTCTGAAATATACGCAGTCAAACAGTGTCTGCTATGTCAAGGATGGCCAGGCCATAGGTGTAGGGGCAGGGCAGCAGTCAAGGATACACTGCACAAGACTGGCGGGACAGAAGGCTGACAACTGGTGGCTTCGCCAGTGCCCCAAGGTGATGGAGCTTCCTTTCCTCCCTGATCTGGCCAGGGCGGAAAGAGACAATGTGATCGACGTCTATATCGGTGAGGAATACATGGATGTCCTGGAGGATGGCCGTTGGGAGCAGTACTTTACGGTCCGGCCTGAGGTGTTTACCAGGGAGGAGAAGAAGGAGTGGCTGAGCCGGCTTGGGGATGTGAGTCTGGGTTCAGATGCTTTTTTCCCGTTTGGGGATAACATTGAGAGGGCGAAAAAGAGCGGCGTGAAGTATGTGGCAGAGCCTGGCGGCTCGGTGAGAGATGATGTAGTCATTGAAGCCTGTGACCGATATGGCATGGTAATGGCTTTCACAGGAATTCGGTTATTCCATCACTGAAAGAGTATAAGCCTGATTGGAGAGGATGCTGAAGGGTTTCAGCGTCCTCCTGAAATCAGGCTTTTTCTGGCTTGACCGATATCCGCAGGGCAAAAAAAAGCCTGGCATAAAAGCCAGGCAGAGCGATAGACGGGGCTCGAACCCGCGGTCTCGACCTTGGCAAGGTCGCGCGTTACCAACTACGCCACTATCGCATGTCTTACGGACAATTCATACTATACTACTTTCTTTACTGATTGTCAAATATGTTTTTTTTGTTTTTTTTATTTTTTTTTACTTATTTGATTTGCTTTGTGTTATTATAAACATGTATTTTTCGTTGTGCACAGATCCTTAATGTCGGGAGGTGGAGCTACGAAGACAATGATCAGAAGACCCCGAAGGTACCTGGCTTTTTCTCTGATGCTGTTTCTGCTGGCCGCCAGGCTTACCCGGGGAAATGTATCAGACTTTGACGATGTGAAAGACAGTGCCCGGGATGAAAATGCTGTTGTCGTTTATTTTGAAGCCATGGACGGGAACGGAAACGTTATTCAGGAGCTGAATGTGAATGAGACGGTATATGTCGCGCTGAAGACGCTTCCCCTGTATGATGCTCCCGGAGGGGGAGAAGGCATTGCCGAGTTTAAATTTGGCGCAAAGCTGACGCGGGTCGGCGTATGTGAAAATGGCTACAGCCATGTCGTCTATCAGGGAAGCACTGTTTATGAGGGGTATGTACAGACCAGAGGACTGTCCGATTCGCAGATCATGGAACGAATGCAGGACAGTGTTGTCATCCAGGAGGGAGCAGATGTCCTGGATTATCCCAGCCGGAGAGACGGGGAGGTTATCGGAGAGGTTTCAGCCGAAGATGTCGTGATCCGTACCGGTTCATATAATAATACCTGGACCCGGATCTGGTATACGGACCTCGATGGAACTCGGATGGATGGATATGTTCTGAGCAGCGTGATTAAGGGATATATTGAAAGTACAGTTGCCGATTCCGGTTCGGATTCCGATTCTGATTCGCAGTCGGAGGGAATCCTGCACGAAAATGAGGGAAAAGGTGTATTTACAGAAGCGGTAGAGGGAGTGACCCAGGCGGAGATCACGACTTCAGGAGGTGTTCTTATCGGGACTCCGGAATCCGTCACGGAGCAAGTCACTTTGGTTCCTCTGGGAGTCTTCCGTATCACTCATTATTGTCCTTGCAGCATTTGCTGCGGACCGTATGCTGACGGAATTACATCTACAGGGGTAACAGCAGTCACCAATCATACCATAGCCGTGCAGCCTTCACAGATTCCGTATGGTTCCAGGGTTGCGATCAATGGACAGGTCTATTACGCTGAGGACTGCGGGGGAGCAATCGTGGAAAACTGTATCGACGTATATGTTGCGACTCATGAAGAAGCACTGGAGAAGGGAGTTTTTTATACAGAGGTTTACCTGGTCACCTGACAGGTAAAGCAAAAAAGAGGGGGGCAGAAGCGATGAAGGGTTTTTTTGCTGCTGTTTGTCTTGCGTTTATGGCAGCTGCGGGAGGATTGATTTATCTGTTCTTTTTTCAGGCAGATACACATGCTCCTGCGATAATTGTAACGGACAGAACCAAAAGGTATGTGCAGGGAATGAGTGAAGCTGAACTTCTGACCGGAGTGACAGCCATTGACGATCGTTCCGGCGATGTGACGAGCACTTTGATGGTACAGGAGGTTCACCCCGGATCCCGTGACGGAACGGTCGATGTGACATACTCGGCACTGGACAGAGAGAATAATGTGGGAACATTGATCTGTACACTTCGGGTGGAGGGGGAGAAGACGGCGGAATCCCCGGATACAGACCGGATGACGGACGCTGAGGAAGAGGAGGGGCCGGCTCAGGAAGAGCCCACTGATGAATCCGCAGCGGTCAGCGCTGAAGCGGAAGCACTGATGGAATCCTACAAGGCCGAACAGGAAGCGAAAATCCAGGAGCTTGACCCCCGCTCTCCAAAGATCTATCTGACACAGTATTATACAGAACTGCCCCATGGTACGGAGTTTTCTCCGCTGAGCTTTGTTGAGGAGATAGAGGATGATGTGGACAACAGGGATCTGCTTTTCACCCGGATTCAGATTAATGGGATAGAAGCTTTGAATATGGATGTTCCGGGAAGCTATGACCTGGGGTACTTTGTTCTGGACAGCGAAGGAAATCAGTCTAATCTGGCGTATCTTACGGTGAGAGTGGTATAAGCCGTTTTTATCTTCTTTATATGGTTCGGCAGAGTATTCCGGGGTGTTTTCTGTGCATGTTGCATAATCAGGAGAAATAATTATTAGTATTTTATGATGATTTACTTTATTATCTCCAACAGGTATAATAATAGATGATATGCCAAAAACAGTATGAAGCATCACTGTATCATGGCATGGTCGTAACAACACAGGATAGCCGGACAGGCGGATCAGGGAGCTGGATCCCCTGCAGCTGACCGGGAGGAAAATGGTTATCATTCATGACAGGAGGTATGATTATGGCACAGTTTACTTACACGATTAAAGATGAACTTGGAATTCACGCACGTCCCGCCGGAATACTTGTCAATGAGGCAAAGAAGTTTAAACCGGCTGAGATCACGATTACCAAGGGAGGCCCGGTCGTTGATCTGACCAAGCTGATGAAGCTGATGAGCCTTGGTGTAAAATGTGGTGATACTGTAACCGTAACTGTAACCGGTGAGAATGAAGCCGAAGCCGCCGCCGCGATTGAAAAATTCTTTAACGAGAATCTGTAATCCCGGAAGCACCGGTCAGATGAGAAAAAGCTTTACATGCCTGTGACCATGCCGCAGGGGAGACCGACAGGTAATCTTATAGTATACCGTGCGGCCCATCAGGAGTAATTGGCAGCAGCCAGGCAGGGCATCGCTGTAGCGCGATGTCCTGCCTGTTTTCGTCCTGCTCCTTTTTGGGACTGAAATGTGAAGCGGCAGATTACGGCATTGACATCAGAAACGATGAGTCAGACCTGATATCTCTGTGCCTGGCACAAAAGCCAGGCTTGACGGGTTTATTCTGCGGTCAGACCTATACTATACAGATGAGGAGAAAAAGAATGATTACCGAAAGCGGAAAATCAATTCTCAATGGAATAGCGATCGGGAAGATAAAATTTTACAACAATAAAAAAGTTGTGATAACAGACCATGAAATTTCAGATCCGGATGCTGAGTTTTCCCGGTTTGAGGAAGCAGTGGAAAAGGCAATCGGACAGCTTCATGCCCTGCATGATAAGGCAGAAGCAGAGGTTGGCGCGGAGAATGCCGAAATTTTCGAGGTCCACGCCATGATGCTGGAGGATGATGACTGGCGGGAAAGTGTGGAAGAGCTGGTCAGGGAACAGAAGAAAAACGCGGAATTTGCGGTATTTACTACCGGAGAGAATTTCGCGGAAATGTTTGCCTCCATGGACGATGCTTATATGCAGGCAAGGTGCACAGACATGCGGGATATCGCCAGCAGGGTGGTCAACATCCTGGCAGGTGTTGATCAGTCCTCCGGCGTATCAGACGAGCCTTTTATTCTGATGGCGGAGGATCTCGCTCCCAGCGAAACTGTACAGCTGGATAAATCCAAGCTTCTCGGATTTGTGACAAGGCTTGGCTCCACCAACAGCCACACCGCAATCCTTGCCAGGACTATGGTGATTCCTGCTCTCATCGGTGTGAATATTTCTGAAGAGTGGGACGGCCATATGGCGATCATCGATGGATACCATGGATGCATCTATGTGGATCCGACTGAGGAGCTGCTCGACAGCCTGGGCAAAAAGCAGAAGGAAGACGCGAGACAGAGAGCTCTTCTTCAGAATCTCAAGGGCAAGCCCAATGTGACAATGGATGGCAAAGAGATCAATGTATACTGCAACATTGGAAATGTTTCCGATCTGGACAGCGTAATTGAGAATGATGCGCAGGGGATCGGGCTGTTCCGTTCCGAATTTATCTATCTGAATTCCAAGGATTTTCCGACAGAGGAGGATCAGTTCAGGATCTACCGCAGTGTTGTGGAGAAGCTTGCGGGGAAAAAGGTGATTATCCGTACTCTCGATATCGGAGCGGACAAACAGGCGGATTATTTCCAGCTGGACAAAGAAGAAAATCCTGCACTGGGTTTCAGAGCAATCCGCATCTGTCTCACCAGGGAAGAGATTTTCCGGACGCAGCTTCGCGCTATCCTGAGAGCATCTGCTTATGGCAGAGTCAGTATTATGTTCCCGATGATCATTTCCCTCAGGGAAGTGAGAGAAGCCAAGAAGATTCTGGAAGAGTGCCGCCAGCAGCTGTTAAGCGAGGGTGCTACCCTTGGCGACGTGGAGATCGGTATCATGGTTGAGACCCCTGCTGCCGTGCTCTGCGCAGATGATCTTGCGGAAGAAGTGGAATTCTTCAGCATCGGAACAAATGATCTGACGCAGTATACTCTGGCGATTGACCGTCAGAATCCTAAGCTGGATCCATTCTATAATGCGCATCATCCTGCGGTACTGAAGGCAATTCAGATGACAATCGATGCCGGACACCGTCATGGATGCTGGGTAGGGATCTGCGGTGAGCTGGGTGCTGACCCTGCATTGACGGAAATCTTCATGCGTATGGGAATCGATGAGCTTTCAGTAGCACCCGGAAGTGTACTTCCCTTAAGAAAACTGATTCGCGACCTTGATCTTTCAGATTAAAATGGCACACAGGCATTCCAGTGATCATGCAAAATGATCCTGGGATGCCTTTCTTATTTCTGAGAAATCTGTCCCTGAGTAACAGGCCGGTCACCAATTGTTTGAAAAAAGAGTGAATTCACAGGATGCAGTGTTGAATAATTGTTTCGAATATGTTAAGATAGGAGCGTCTAGGCTGGCAGTTGTGAATAATCCTTCCCCCTGTTTTTTTCCGCGTTTGTCCTGTACAGGGCTTCTGCAGTGAAA
>CACZQU010000013.1 GCA_902783305.1 uncultured Lachnospiraceae bacterium
GCCTGTATAGGCAAAGAGATTGAGGACACGGACCGGTCTTTGGGCTTTCGCGATTTTTTCTCCGAACCAGTCCCAGTTGGCGGCCTGCTCCGGAAACAGTCCGGTATGCTTGAAGCTGAAGGGTTTGAGATGAAAGGTCAGTGTGCGGTAATGGATATCCCACTGCTCGGGCAGGGAAAAGAATTCCCATTCCCCGCCGCCCTTTGAACTGCGGTGGTAAACCGCGTCGGGGTGCTTCCAGCCCGGAGCGTTTCTGGGAGTGTCCCAGATCACCTGGGGATCCGGCCGGATGAGAACATACTTCCCCCAGCGCTCCAGCTTTTCGCCCCGGGAGGTATCCAGAACCTCATATTCCGTCCAGTTGTCAGCCAGCCACATGGGACTTCACCTCTTCTTTGGTTTCAATGATCCGTCTGATGAACGCATAGGTTCTTTCCACAGAGGAAATGGACAGACGTTCCCCGGGAGTGTGGATGTCAAGGATATCGGGACCGATGGAGACCGCGTCAAGCTTCGGAATCTTCTGCGACAGGAGGCCGCACTCCAGACCTGCGTGGATGGTCTCCAACCGCATGTCGGTTTTGTACAGCTCCCGGTATATTTTTGCCATGCGGTTTCTGAGGGCGGAATCGCGGACATATTCCCAGGCGGGATATACGCCGGAAAGCGCGGCGCTTGCCCCGAAGGAGGAGGCGATCCATGAGACCCGGCCGGCAAGCTCCGATAATTCCGAAGGAACCGAGCTCCTCAGGCTTATCCCCAGAACCAGCTCAGTCCCGGACATTGAGGCGCAGCCTAAGTTCAGGGAGGTCTGTACCATACCGGGAATCGAATCACTCATCCGGATGACGCCCTGCGGCAGGGCGGTGATCAGGGAAATAACGGCTTTTGTACTGTCCGCGGTCAGGGGAAGGAGGGAAGAGGAATCCGGAGTGGAGACATCGATCCGGACATCCGGATCGGCCACAGCCAGCTCCTGCCGGACCGTTTTTTCCAGCTCCTTTATGGCCAGGAGTGCTTTTTCCTTCTCCGGCACCCGGATGGTGACGGAAGTCTCCCGGGGTATCGCGTTGTCCTTGGTTCCTCCCTCAAGGCTCACCAGACGCAGATCCATCGAAGCAGAAAGCGTACGAAGTACCCGGCCTGCCAGGTGGGTTGCGTTCATTCTGCCTTTGCCGATCTCTGTTCCCGAGTGTCCGCCGCAAAGCCCGGCCGCATGGAAGGTCACCGGCTCCCAGGCGGATTCCTCACGGTTTACGGGGAGCCCGATCTGGACACGTCCTCCGCCGGCACAGCCCGCGAGTACGACTCCCTCTTCTTCGGAATCGATATTGAGGAGAAGATGACCCTTCAGAGGATGCAGATCTATGGCGTGAGCTCCGTCCATTCCGACTTCCTCACATACCGTGAAAACCCCCTCCAGCCGGGGATGCCCAAGGCCGGCATCGTCCAGCAGGGCTAAGGCATAGGCGACGGCAATTCCGTCGTCCCCGCCCAGGGTTGTCCCGCGGGCACGGACAAAGTCACCGTCGATGTAAAGATCCAGTCCCTCTTTTTCCATATCCTTTGTACACCCGGGAGCGGTTTCACAGACCATGTCCATATGACCCTGGAGAATGAGGGGCTCCTGATCCTCGTATCCTTCACTGGCTTCCCGGATGATAATGACATTGCCGAGGCTGTCCTGATAGTGCTCAAGACCGCGGCCTTTGGCAAAACGGACCAGATAGTCACTGACCGCCTTTTCCTGATGGGAGGGACGCGGAATCTGGCTGATTTCCTCAAAAAAACGGAAAACCTCTGCGGGCTTCAGATGTCCTAAAATACTCATGGCAAATACTCCTGTTGTTTTCTTCATTATGCAGACAGTATAGTCCATCTGCGCATCCCAGTGCAATATGTGGTGGAAATTCTTTTTGAATGATGATACAATAGGGCGGTTAGAAATCAGCAGAAGATTAGTGAGGAGAGATTTATGATGAAAGAATACCGGTTGATGAGCAAGGAAGAGCTCCTTTCCCTGAAAGAAGATCTGGACAGACAGTATGAACAGGTAAAGGCCTGCGGGCTGAAGCTGGATATGTCCAGGGGGAAGCCTGCGGCGGATCAGCTGGACCTGTCCATGGGAATGATGGACGTGCTGAATTCCGAAGCTGAGCTGAAATGCGAAACGGGGGTAGACTGCCGGAATTATGGCGTAATTGACGGGATCCCGGAAGCGAAGCGGCTGCTGGGGGAAATGTCCGAGGTGGACCCGGATCAGATTATCATCTATGGCAATTCCAGCCTGAATGTCATGTTTGACTCCATCGCCCGTTCCATGACCCATGGCGTGATGGGACATACTCCCTGGATGAAGCTGGACAAGGTGAAATTCCTGTGTCCTGTCCCGGGGTATGACCGTCATTTCAAGATCACGGAGTATTTCGGGATAGAGATGATCAATGTCCCCATGAGCGAGGACGGCCCGGATATGGATATGGTGGAGGAGCTGGTGAGTACGGATCCGTCCGTCAAAGGGATCTGGTGTGTCCCCAAGTATTCCAACCCTCAGGGCTATACCTATTCCCGGCAGACGGTGGACCGTTTTGCCAGGCTGAAGCCGGCGGCGCCGGATTTCCGGATCTACTGGGATAATGCTTACAGTATCCATCATCTTTATGACGACAATCAGGATTTCCTGGAGGAGATTCTGCATGAATGCGCCAAAGCGGGAAATCCGGATATCGTGTATAAATTTACTTCCACCTCCAAGGTGAGCTTCCCGGGTTCGGGTATCGCGGCCGTTGCCGCCTCCCAGAACAACCTGGAGGATTTCCGCAGATATATGAGGATCCAGACCATCGGCCACGACAAAGTCAACCAGCTCAGACATGTGCGGTTTTTCAAGGATCTGGACGGACTCCATGAACATATGCGTAAGCATGCCCGGCTGATCCGCCCCAAATTTGAGCTGGTCCTGAACACACTGGATACAGAGCTGGGCGGGCTTGGAATCGGGAGCTGGACCCATCCCCACGGCGGATACTTCATCTCCTTTGACTCCATGGACGGATGCGCCAAGGCGATCGTGGCGAAGGCAAAGGAGGCAGGCGTCGTCCTTACGGAAGCGGGAGCGACCTTCCCCTACGGAAAGGATCCCCGTGATTCCAATATCCGTATCGCGCCGACCTTCCCGACCCTTGAGGAGCTGGGCAAGGCGGTAGAGATTTTTGTTCTTTGCGTGAAGCTGGCCAGTGTGGAAAAGCTGCTGAAGGACTGACAACCTGTGATCCTGGTGTGTGAAACCGGAATGTGTAGAACCGGAATGGGAGCCGGATGGATATGGGCAAAAGCACAAAAATACTGATTACGATGATTCTGATCCTTCTTTTGCTGACAGGCGGAGCCTACGCCATCGGAGCGTATTATTTTGCCAATCACTTTATGCCCGGCTCCACTCTCAACGGCTACAATGTATCCTATATGACAGCAGAGGAAGCGGAGGAACTGATCGACCGTGAGGTGAAGGCCTATGCCCTGGCAGTGGAGACCCGGGGCAACGGCAGAGAGGCCATCACAGCCAACCAGGTAGGGCTGACCTACAGATCCAGAGGAAGCATTGCCTATATGATCCATGGGCAGAAGCTCCTGGACTGGTTTATGCATTTTAATGAGGAGCACAACTACGACCTCTCCCGGTCGATTTCCTTCGATGAAGCAAAGATGGAAGCAGCTATCAAGGATCTTGACTGTATGCAGCCTGAAAACATGATCAGCCCTCAGGATGCCGCGATTGTCGAGTCGGGGGATGGTTATGCGATCCGCGAAGAGGTCTGGGGAACCACACTGGACAGGAAGAGAGTTATGCGGCATGTGAGCCAGGCGATGCTGTATGGAAAAGTCCGGGTGAATCTGGAAGAAGAAGGCTGTTATGTTTCCCCGTCCGTTCTTTCCTATGATCCTCTCATCGTTTCCAACTGCGAAAAGCTGAACCGGATGACCTCCGGGATTATCACCTATGATTTCGGGAAGGATACGGAGACGGTGGACGGGGACGTGGTGAAGGAATGGCTCAGGCGGGATGAGGACGGAAGCGTGGTCCTGGACCGCGGGCAGGTGAAGACTTACCTCCAGTGGCTTGCGATTTCCTATAATACGATTGGAAACATGCGGAATTTTGAGACCTACGACGGAAGAACCATACAGGTCGGAGGCGGTGACTATGGCTGGGAGATCGATGTAGACGGGGAGACCAGCGAGCTTTATTCCCTTATTGAGTCAGGAGCCACTTTGGTGAGAGAGCCGCTCTACTCCCGGAGTGCTGCCCGCCGGTCAGGAATGAATGATATCGGATTTACTTATGTGGAGGTTGACATCAATGCGCAGAAGCTGGTTTATTATCAGGACGGCATTCCGCTGATCGAGACCGACTGCGTGACAGGAAGCCCGGCTAACGGGGAAGCCACACCAACCGGCGTCTTTCGGGCAGGGGTCAAGGAGTCTCCCAAGGTACTGACCAAGGGCTTTGGCACGATGGCGCTGGCGCAGAGCGCGTTTACCAGCGATGAGGGAGCTTTTACTTCGGAGGAGAACACGGGACTGGAGTTTGCCGACGACGCGGGTCTGGGTGCGGCGGAACCGGCTTTGCC
>CACZQU010000014.1 GCA_902783305.1 uncultured Lachnospiraceae bacterium
CTCATGAGGGGAGGTGACAGCTTTCAGCTGTCCATAAAATCGTACGAATCTGCCCTTACATGCAAGCATGGCGTTCAGATTCGTACAATTTTATGGAGGGGCTGAATAGCAACCTGGTTCCGGACAAAAAAAGAGCTGAAAATCCTATGGATTCTCAGCTCGCTTACCTGCTGCGTCCCGGTCTTCACTCTCCGGGAGATTTCTTGTTTTTCTGGGCTTTGATCTCCTCAAGCTCATCAAAAATCACTTCATTTAATACCTTGATGTATGTGCCCTTCATCCCGGAGGAACGAGACTCAATTACTCCCGCGCTCTCAAATTTCCTCAGGGCGTTTACAATGACGGAACGGGTAATGCCAACCCTGTCCGCAATTTTGCTTGCGACCAGTATTCCTTCATCCCCGTCCAGCTCCTCAAAGATATGGATAATCGCCTCCAGCTCTGAAAAGGAAAGAGTATTAAATGCGGATTTCACAACCTGCTTTTTTCTTTCCTCCTCTGCATTCTCCTCATGCACGGACCGCATCATTTCAAGTCCTACCACCGTCGTACCATATTCGCTGACGATAATATCCTCGATATCAAAAGGACGCCCGGACCGGTACATAAACAAAGTGCCCAGACGTTCCCCCGCAATATCAATCGGATTGATAATCCCCTGATAGCCGGAATCCACATGCTCAAATCCAAGTGTCTGCAGATTGACATTTTCCTTTGTCGAAAGAACACCCAGAAATCTTTCATTGAGGAGGGGATCGATATGCCCGCCTACTTCATCGTCCATCAGCTCATGAATCGCGTCCACACCAGGGCACAGGCTGATCCCAAGGATCTTTCCCTTCTTGCTGAACACAAGAATATTTGAATCCAGTGTTTCCATCAGAACCTGGCAGATATCACTGAATACCACCTTGCTCGAACTGCTGTTATGAAGGAGCTTATTTATCTTCCTTGTCTTATCCAACAGTTGAACGCTCATTACGGAACCTCCTTTCTCAGAATCGAACCTCCGGAACCCTCACAGTTGTAAAAATCTCATTTCAATCTACGATACTTACATACTACACTATCTTTGACAGATTTTCAAGACTTTTTTGTATTCTATGTGTTTTGTTTCTTATTTTTAGAAATATAAGGAATATTTGAGGACAAATCTAAGTACAAACCATGAACTAAAGCGCAAAATATGTCTAAAAGAAAAACATTATGAACAAATATCTCTGCAGGGGATCAAGCTCTATTCTTCCTTCTCGACATATCCACAACCCGGATCCGCGCATACCAGTTTCTTTCCCTTCTCTACCATATAGCCGCCGCATTTCGGACAGGGCCTGGAGACCGGCCTTGCCCAGGACATAAAATCGCACTCCGGTGAATTCTCACAGCCAAAAAACCTTCTGCCCTTTTTTGTCATACGAATGACAAGCTCACCACCACATCTGGGGCATTTCACCCCGATTTTTTCGTAATAAGGCTTGGTATTATGACATTCCGGAAAGCCCGGGCAGGCAAGGAAGCGTCCATGCGGACCATATTTTATCACCATATTGCGCCCGCAATTCTCACAGACGACATCCGTTATCTCGTCCTTTACCTCAATCTTCTCCAGTTCAACCTCCGCCTGATCCACATCTTTTTTCAGATCCGGATAAAAATTCCGGACTACCGTTTTCCATTGAACCGTCCCTGCTTCAATACAGTCGAGAAGTCCCTCCATCGTAGCCGTGAAGTTTACATCCACAATGCTGGGAAATTCCCTTACCATAATATTGTTGACAATCTCACCAAGCTCTGTGACATACAGATTCTTCTGCTCTTTGGATACATACCGCCGGCTGATCAGAGTACTGATCGTAGGCGCGTAGGTACTGGGGCGTCCAATCCCCAGTTCCTCCATGGTCTTTACCAGGGAAGCTTCCGTATAATGTGCCGGAGGCTGCGTAAAATGCTGCTGAGGACGCAGTTCACTCAGCGGCAGTATCATGCCTTCCTCCAGATGTTTGCTTATCACATTGTTCTTTCTGGCTTCCTCCTCATCCACATAGACAGACATAAAGCCGTCGAAGGTAACCCGGGAAGCCGCGACCGTAAACACATAGCCTGCCGCG
Organism: uncultured Lachnospiraceae bacterium; assembly: GCA_902783305.1. GTDB lineage: Bacteria > Bacillota > Clostridia > Lachnospirales > Lachnospiraceae > Blautia_A. The sequence continues at coordinate 2,109 of CACZQU010000014.1, forward strand.
CCAAGCTTGACGGAGGTTGTTTCATACTGCGCCGGAGCCATCTGGCTTCCGACAAAGCGTTTCCAGATCAGCTGGTAAAGACGGAACTGGTCGCGGGAGAGGGAATCCTTGATGAGAGAAGGAGTCCTGGTGATATCGGTAGGCCGGATTGCCTCATGTGCATCCTGAATTTTCTGTCCCTGAACAACCGGCTTTGTTTTTTTCGCCAGATACTCTTCGCCAAAAGCTGAAGCAATGTACTCCTTTGCAGCAGCGCTGGCTTCCTCTGAAATCCTTGTGGAATCTGTTCTCAGATAGGTAATAATACCCACCTGGCCGCTTCCCTTTACATCCACGCCCTCATAAAGCTGCTGCGCGAGGCGCATCGTCTTGGAGGTGGAAAAATTAAGTGTCTTTGCCGCCTCCTGCTGCAATGTGCTCGTCGTAAAGGGCAGAGGAGCCTGACGGATCCTCTCACTTTTCCTGATATCTGTCACCGTATATTCAGAGCCCTCGAGCTCCTTCACTATGCGATCCATCTCTTCCTGGCTGGAAACAGTGATCTTATGATCCGTTCCAAAGAATTTCGCCGTAAGCTTTTTTTTCTCTCCTTCAACGAAAAGATCCGCTTCCAGCGTCCAGTATTCTTCCGGAATAAAGGAATTGATTTCCTCCTCCCTGTCACAGATAATCCGAAGGGCCACCGACTGTACTCTTCCCGCGCTCAGCCCCCGCTTTACCTTCGCCCATAACAACGGGCTGATGGAATATCCCACCATCCTGTCCAGCATTCTGCGGGTCTGCTGAGCATCCACCAGGTTCATGTCCAGCTGGCGGGGATGCTTTAAGGAATCCTTTACGGCAGACTTTGTGATTTCATTAAATGTAATTCTCATCATTTTCCCGGGATCTTCTTTCAGGGTCTGTCCAAGATGCCAGGAAATCGCCTCTCCCTCCCGGTCAGGGTCAGTAGCAAGAAATACCTTGTCCGCTTTTTTGGCTTCCTTACGGAGCTTCGCCAGCAGTTCCCCCTTTCCCCGGATCGTGATATATTTAGGTTCATAATCATTTTCAACATCTATGCCGAACTGGCTTTTGGGGAAATCACGTACATGTCCCTGGGAAGCTTCCACTTCATAATTCGACCCAAGGAATTTCTTGATTGTCTTTACTTTAGCAGGTGATTCCACTATCACCAGATACTTTGCCATCTTTTCCACTCCTTCATGCTTTTCAGCCTTTCATAAAAACACGAAATTCAATATACAACAAATAATTTTGTCTTTCAAGTAGAAGTTACCCGGCCTGTGAGCTCCTCAAAGAGCAGGCTGTTATTCATGGTTTGCCCATAAACCGGGTATATGATTCAGCCCTCACCTTCCGCGCCGGAAGGGCATCCGGTTAACGATAACCGGCAGGGAAAGGCACGGTGGATTTCAAGGTTAATCCGATTGCACTCCTGATAAAACATGCTATAATGGGTAATGTAAAAACTATTCCGGTGTAATATAAAATATCAAAAAAGGATATATCAGTATGAAACACAGCCAAAAGGAACGATCCTACGATTCCGGTAATCATCTGCCCCAGGCTTTACTTGTCTGCCTGATCGGTATCCTGCTGAATCTTGGCGGGAGCCGGCTGGCAGGATACCTGCATATTCCCCTTTACCTTGACTGTACCGGTACAATCATGGCATCGATCCTGGGTGGATATCTTCCGGGAGTGGCAGCAGGCTTCATGACCAATATGATCATCGGGATCACGGATCATCCATCTTTATACTATGGGGTATTAAATGTATTAATTGCTGTCGTGACTGTCTGGTTTGCCGAAAGGAATCGTCTGCGTCAGTTCAGAGATCTTTTCCTGCTGACACTGCTGCTGGCGGGTATCGGCGGTGGTCTGGGCTCTGTCCTCACTTTTCTTCTTTACGGAATGAATTTCGGAGAAGGGATTTCTTCTCCACTGGTGCGTCTGATCCACGAAGCTGTGCTTCACAATGTGTTCTGGGCTCAGCTTCTGGGAGATTTTCTGACGGATATTGTCGACAAATTCATATGTGTTTTTGTCGTTGTCTTATTCGTCAGGATCATTCCATCCCGTTTCAGGGAAAAATGCTTCCTGTACGGATGGCGTCAGACTCCGCTGCAAAGCCAGGACAAAGCGGTAAGCCAGAAGAAGTATTACCGCAAAATGTCCCTTCGGTCCAAGCTTTTCCTGCTGGTCAGCTCAGCAACCCTGCTCATCGCGGTCATCGTGGCCGGTATCAGCGTATATCTGTATCACAATTCGAATATCGATGAACAGAGCAAGCTTGCAAAAGGAGTTTCTTATGTCGTTGCGTCTTATCTGGATGCTTCCCGGGTAGACGAGTATATTGAAAAGGGAGAAGACGTAGAAGGATACAACGATATCATAAACCGTATGGAGGATCTGATGGACAGCTCACCGGATATCCGGTTTGTCTATGTTTACCGGATTCTTGAGGATTGCTGCCAGGTGGTTTTTGACCCTGATACAGATTACCTGGAGGGAGAAGCCCCCGGCACTCTGATCCCCTTTGATAATGCTTTCCTTCCATATATAAATGACCTTCTGGCAGGTAAGGACATCCCACCTGTCATATCCGATGAAACCTATGGATGGCTGCTGACCGTCTATACTCCGGTTTATGATGACAACGGGATTTGCCAGTGTTATGCCGCGGTAGATATCTCCATGGAGCAGCTGCGCAGTTATGAAAGGATTTTCATTGCCAGAATCATTTCTCTTTTTTCCGGTTTTTTCCTGCTGATCCTGGTCATCGGAATGTGGCTCGCAAAATACAGAATTATCCTGCCCATCAATTCCATGGCTGTCGCGGCAAGCGATTTTGCTTATGACAGCGAAAAGTCCCGGTCCGAAACCCTCAGCCGCATCCAGGATCTGAATATCCGTACCGGAGACGAAATCGAAAACCTCTACCAGACTCTGATCATGACGACGCAAGACACTGTCCGCTTCATCGCTCAGGCGCAGGAAAAGAACGATACGATCAACCGTCTTCAGAACGGCCTGATCCTCGTTCTCGCGGATCTTGTCGAGAGCCGCGACCAGTGTACCGGAGACCATATCAAAAACACATCTGCTTACGTCAATATTATCATGCAGCAGATGAAAGAAAACGGTACCTATATCAATCAGCTTTCTGATGATTTCATTAACGATGTTGTCAATTCAGCTCCTCTTCATGATGTGGGAAAAATCCATATCCCCGATGCCCTCCTGAATAAGCCCGGCAAGCTCACTGATAAGGAATTTGCCACTATGAAGGAGCACGCAAAGGTAGGCGGAGAGATTATCTCCAAAGCTATCGGAG
>CACZQU010000015.1 GCA_902783305.1 uncultured Lachnospiraceae bacterium
ACCGATGACATCGATGAAGGTGCTGGCGGACTCGCTGGTCGGACAGCAGGGGGTGCCGGAAGAGCTCTATCAGGAATTCCTGTCCGATATTGCCAGAGAGATTGACCGGGAAAGCAAAATCATATCAGACCTTCTCAGTCTGGTCCGCCTGGACAAAAAGACAGCGGATCTGGTGATTACGCATGTAAGCATCAACAGCCTGGTGGAGAGAATTCTGAAGGGGCTTCGTCCGATTGCGGATCAGAGAAGTATTTCTCTGATTCTGGAGAGCTACCGGGAGGTATCCGCGGATGTGGACGAGACCAGGTTTTATTCCGCGGTGTCCAATCTCGTTGAAAATGCGATTAAGTATAATGTCGATGACGGCTGGGTCCGGGTGAGCGTGGATGCGGATCACCAGTATGCTTTTGTGACGGTGGCGGATTCCGGGATGGGAATCCCCAAGGAATCCATTGAAAGGATTTTTGAGCGTTTTTACAGGGTGGATAAGTCTCATTCCCGGGAGGTCGGAGGGACGGGTCTCGGACTGGCGATTACCAGGAGTGCCATTACGGCTCACAAAGGGACGATCACGGTGGAAAGTAAGGAAGGAGTCGGAACGACCTTCCGTGTGAAAATTCCATTGACCTACATACCGCAGGAAACGCCGCCGGCGGGAATCTGAAAGGCAGGAGAAGATGAGACGAGGATGCTTTTGCCGGGGATTATGTCTGGCGCTGCTGCTGTGTCTGCTGCTTTTTTGCCGCTGCTTTGCCCAGGAAGAAGCACAGACGGCTTATGAACTGTATTATCTGGATCACGACGAAACGATTCTGCTCACGACGCCCTATCTGTATGAGGATGATTCGACAGATGATCTGCTCCGGCAGCTCATGACCAGACTCAATGAGAAGGAACGTCAGCAGGATGGCCGCAGTCTTCTGCCTGGAGAAGTGATGATCAATTCCTATACGATTTCCGATGGAGTGCTGGACCTGGAGTTTTCCGAGGCTTATCGGAATATGGATTACACCAGGGAGATTCTGCTGCGGGCTGGTGTGGTTTTTACCTTTGTGCAGGTTCCTCAGATTTCGAAGGTCAGCTTCCGGATCGGAGCAGAGCCCCTTAAGGATCTGGAGGGAAACGAAGTGGGTCCTATGGACGCCTCCGATTTTGCGGATTTAGGAAACAATACGTCCGGCGCTTACCGGTATGACAGCTTTGTCCTTTATTTCGCTTCCAGGGACGGAAATCATCTGGTGGAGGAGAAAAGGAATGTTTATTACCGAAGAAGCCTCAGGCGGGAGAGAGTGATCGTGGAGCAGCTGGCAAAAGGACCGATGGAGAAGGATCATTATCCTTCGGTTTCAGCCAATACGCTGGTCAACGACATACAGATTTATGACGGGGTATGCCATCTGGATCTGAACGGGGCATATGTGGATTATCAGGAAGATGTCCCCGCCCGTACAGCTGTCTATTCCGTGGTCAATTCTCTGATTGCCTCCGGAGACATCAGCTCAGTCCGGATTACCGTCGATGGAAATGAGAAGCGGATGATGGATGACGCAGTATCCCTTAACCGGTATTACCGGTGGAACAGCAAAATCATGGAAGAAAAAACCGATGCGGAGTCAGAAGACTGAGATGATGGAGAACAGCAGGGAACTGAAGGACAAGTATCATGAGATTGTAAAGAGACTGCATCCGGATGCCAATCCCGGATGCAGCCAAAGGCAGCAGGAGCTGCTGCTCAGAGCGATCGAATTCTACCGGAAAGGGGATCTTGACGGGATGAGGGCGGTTTATACCGAGCTTTCCCGGGATGGGGCTGTACCGAGGGTGGAAAAGGACGCAGACGCAGATCATCTTCTCAGGGAACTGGGGAGACTGGCGGCTTTCCAGATGAGATCGGTCAGGTCTGCGGTCCGGGAAATCAGGCAGTCGGAGCTGGGCAGGGATCTTTTTGGAGAACTGAATGTGAAAGAACAGTGGAAAGAAGCGGAAAGCTTTTACACCCGGGTTTTCAGAAGATGGCTGGAATAGTCGTCGACGCTGTAGGAGGTGATGAAGTGACAAGACGCCCGCTGTGCATGTTCTGTATAGTGTTTGCGGCAGGGATTTTTATCATGAATCTGGCAGGACTGCCGGTTATACGGGGGAATCCTTTGCCGGATGATATTCAGGAGAGAATCGAAAAAAATCCGGAAGCAGAGGTTGCCGGGGAAGCTGTCCGGATCCGGGATACGGAATATGGGACTTCTCTGATCCTGAAAAACGCGAAGCTGGTCGAGAACCAGAAGGAAACCGTTTCCGTCGGAAACCTGAAGGTGTATACCCGTCAGCCGACAGTCCTGAAGGAAGGCTCCTTCGCCAGGCTTTCAGGCAGACTGGAAAGGATAGAAGGACCATCCAATCCGGGCGAATTTGATAATCAGATCTATTATTCCTGTGATCATATCTATTATTATCTGAAAAAAGCAGTCTTAATCAAACAATCCCATTCTTATTCTTTCTGGAAACAGGGCCTTTCCGAGGCCAGAAATCAATGTAAAACCATATTCTCGCTTTATGCCCGTGAAGCAGCCCCTTTTTTTGACGCAATTCTCCTGGGGGACAAAACAGGGCTGGATGAAGAGATAAAGCTTCGGTTCCAGATGGCGGGAATCATCCACATCCTGGCTATCTCCGGCCTTCATATCAGTATTCTGGGTATCGGACTTTTTTCCCTTCTGAGAAAAGCCGGTTTCACAATTCCCACAGGAGGAATCATCTGCCTGCTGATTATGATCACCTACGGACAGCTGACCGGGTCCGGGGTATCGGTCATGAGATCGGTCACGATGTTTGTACTGATGATCGGCGCCAGACTGACCGGCAGGATCTATGATCTGCCGACGGCTCTGGGTGCCGCGGCTATCCTTCTTCTCCTGGACAGCCCTTCTTATCTTGGAAATGTCTCCTTTCTTCTTTCCTTCAGCGCTGTGACAGGTACCGCTGTGACAGGCAGAATCTTTGTTTCGGCAGGAGAACGATGGATAAAAGCCGTTTTCTCCGAAAACAGCCGTTCATCCTTCGGGATCTCCCGGATCCTTCCACCCTTTCTCACCTCTCTGGCCGTCCACCTCACTACGCTTCCGATCCTGCTGTATTTTTACGGAGAAATCAGCCATGCCGGTATCATCCTGAATCTGCTGGTGCTTCCCACCGTGGCACTGGTTCTCATCAGCGCGCTTGCGGTTCTGGTATCAGGAGAAATTGCATGGATAATCACCGGAGGAAAGACTGTGCCCATCGTCTGCCTGACAGCTGTTCCCGGAAGGCTTGGCCTTCAGCTTTATCAGGCGCTTGGAGATCTTACCGGACGACTTGGGATGAAACCATGGGTGGGGGGACGGCCCGGATGGCAGCAGATCCTGATATATTATACACTGCTGACAGCAGCTGTGCTGCTGCTGCGCAAGGGAGAGGACACCGGGGATAAAGGCGATATGCTTCACCTGTGGCCGGCTGTCCTGCTGATCGCCGCAGGACTGTGGGTTATCGCACCCCACAGAGCTTCAGACCTGAAAATAACCTGCCTGGATGTAGGCCAGGGAGATGGAATTGTACTCAAGACACCGGAGGGAACGGCCTTCCTGATTGACGGAGGCAGCAGTGACAAAAACCGGCTGGGAAGGAATCAGCTGCTTCCTTTCCTCAAAAGTCAGGGGATTTCCAGGCTGGAAGGGGTTCTGATTTCCCATACGGATATGGATCATATCAGTGGAGTGGTGGAACTGATGGAGCTTCTGGCAAGACGGCTTTCTTCAGTCTCCATAGACACGCTGTACCTCCCTGACTGGGGAAAGGATCCCCCAAAGGAATGGAGGGATCTGGAAGCGCTCGCCGAAGACTGCGGGATAGAGGTACAGAAAATGAAAAAAGGGGACCGGCTGGTCAGCGGAAATCTGATCCTGGAGGCCCTTGCACCCGAAAAGGGAGCAAAAGGGATGGATGTCAATGAAGAATGTCTGGTTCTTCAGGCTTCCTATGGAAGCTTTTCTTCACTGTTTACCGGAGATATCGGAGAAGAGACAGAGAAAAAGCTTCTGGGCTGCCTTATTGACGTCGATTTTCTAAAGGTCGCACATCATGGGTCCGGATACAGCACCTGCCAGGACTTTGTGAACAAAACCCGGCCGGAAGGAGCCGTAATTTCGTGCTCTGCAGTCAACCGGTATGGACATCCCTCCCCTGAAGTGATCAGGCGCCTGGAATCCTCAGGCTGCTCTTTGGGGCTTACGATGACGGACGGCGCAGTGACAGTTCTGACCAACGGCAGCTCCTGGCACATGGAAACCATGAAAGAAAGGAAAACGGGGAATCCCTGAAAGCCGTTGAAGCACAAGAAGGGGAGACCGTTATCCGGTCTCCCCTCTTGCGTAAAAGGTTGGGAAAGAGTATGAAAAAAGCAAAACAATAAAAGGAAGGTATCTATGGTGAACAGATGTCGTTTCCTTCATCTGATGTCCCGTATTATAAAATCCTTTTGTGTTTGAATCATGTGCAAGCTGTGAAAAAATGATGAACTGGTTTACGTGGGCGGCGTTACGGTTAACCCATGAACATAAGATCAGGCTAAAAGTAACACTACACAATGACCAGAATGTTACAGACCGTGAATTGTCCGAGTCGATAATTGCGGATTGACGTAAGCCCCGTTTTGCTGTACAATCAATTATCTGTAGTTCTATTCTGGGGTGAGTATATCCGTCATCCTCAGGCAGGTAAAGCCGATCCAGGAGATTGTGGGTTCTGCCTGATTTCAGGCTGGATGGCCGAAACCGGATTTTTCTGGCGTAAAGGAGAGAAACATGGATTTCAAAGAACTGATTGAAAAGAGGAGAAGCGTACGCAGCTTTTCCCCGGATAAGAGGATTGCCCGCGAACTGCTGGAAGAGATTCTGGAGGAGGCTCAGATGGCTCCCTCCTGGAAAAATTCCCAGACACCACATGCTTATGTTGTGGAAACACCAGAGAAAGTACAATGGCTTCGCACCAGCTGTCTTCCTTCCTTCAATCAGAAAAGCTCTCAGAATGCCTCTGCCTTTGTGATTACGACTTATGCATCGGGAATCTCCGGATTCACGGCCGGCGCGGCGGAGAATGAGAGAGGAAATGAGTGGGGAGCTTATGATACCGGCCTGAGAGATGCTTATCTTGTCCTGGCTGCAGCCAATGCAGGCATTGATTCTCTGATCATGGGGATCCGGGACGAAGCTGCGCTCAGGAAGGAATTCGGGATCCCTCTGGAGGAGGAGATCGTTTCGGTGATCGCCCTCGGTTTCAGGGAGGTCGAACCGCCCTTCAGACCCCGCAAGGAGCTGGATGAGGTTGTCAGAATGATCTGATCCAGGGCTGGACCAGAAACGGTAATCGTGACCTTGCATTTGGCCGGATACACACTGATGTGTGACCGGCTTTTTTTGACCTTACAGCTGTCTGCGGCTGGATCAGCGAATGGCGGCTTCCGGCAGATTTATGGTTACCGTTCCTAATGTTCATGCAATTATTTTTTTCTTATGGAATGGTCAAAAATATGTTACACTTTATTAAAATTAAGTCCAAAATAAAAGGATATACTGATTAGAGTATGGTAGAAAGGGGTAGAAGACATGTTCGATGTTGGGGAATTAATCATTTATGGGAATAATGGCGTTTGCAAGGTGATGAGCGTGTCCACGCCCAGCATTTCCGGAATTGATGATGACAGGCTGTACTATGAGCTGAAGCCTTTTAATCAGCGGGAGGGACGGATTATGACTCCTGTTGAGAATAAAAAGATTCCAATGCGGCGTATCCTGAACAGGGAAGAAGCCACTCAACTGATTCAGGAAATGCCTCAGATCGAAATGTTGTGGATTGAGAGTGACAAGACCCGTGAAGCACAGTACAAAGAATGCATCCGCAGCGCGGACTGCCGGGAATGGGTCCGGATGATCAAGACTCTTTATAAGCGCCGCCAGGACAGGCTTCGCCAGGGCAAGAGGATGACGGCCACCGATGAGAGATATCTCAGGCAGGCAGAGGATTATCTGTACTCCGAGCTTTCTATTCCTCTTGGGATACCGAAGGAGCAGATGGAGAGCTACATCACGGAGAATATTGAACATTTGCAGGACGAAAAAGAAGATCAGTGCTGACACACTGATCTTCTTTTTACGTTTCATGATCTGCAGCAGCTTTTCTGAACAGCAATGGTTAACCGAAGGAAAACAATCGGTGAAGAAGCTTGATGTACTCATAAAAAGCGGAGCTTGTATGCATTTCACCGACGATTTTTTTGGCCAGAAGAACATCATTGGTGATGATGTTGTCGACATTTTTTTCCATCATATCCTCGATATACGTGCGGGAGTTAACCGTCCAGACAAAAACCTGCTTTCCGGCGTTGTGGATGCGGGAAACCAGCGGTCTGGAGACACTGCTCATATTGATGCTGAAATGATCAGCGGCTTTCAGCCGGTCCACATTTCCATAAGCATAACCCATGACATAGACGGTGGTGATGTCGGGATTATATTCCTTGATTTTGGAAATCGAAAGATATTTCTGGGAGGTTACCACGCAGTCATTGATGAACGCTTTTTCCTCCAGCAGGTCGACCAGTCTTTTCTCCATCCCTGTCTCGAAGGAAGAAGGCTTCAGCTCAATATTGAGCCGCAGCCCGTTTTTGATGGCGTAATCAATCACATCGGATAAACGGGGAATCGGCTCCCCCTTGAAAGAATTACTGAATGCATTCCCGGCATCCATCCGGGAAAGCTCCTCCCACGTATAATTCCAGCATAAGCCTTTGACCCTGCAGGTGCGGTACAGGTTGTCGTCATGCATGACAAAAAGGACGCCGTCGCTGCTTTGATGGATATCCAGTTCGATCCAGTCTGCGCCTTGCTCCATGGCCCCTTTGATGGCAGCCATGGTGTTTTCCGGGAAATACCGGGAAGCGCCCCGGTGAGCCGTGATTTCCGTCTGGTGGACATACTCTATGCTGGGATTCAGGCGGCCCTTGTACGTCATATATACATACAGGGAACAGATCAGGATACAGATGACAAAAAGACCCTTCGAAAAATGAGATTTTACCTTGCTGAACCGATGCAGGAAGGGACTGAAGGTGACACAGTCGACGACCCTGGAATCGGGCAGCTCTTCTCCGTTGTCTTCCTTATGCTGGTAATACAAGGCTCCTATGCATATACAGCAGACAGGCATCGTCCAGGAGGCAAAAAGGCAGAAGGAGACATTGCTGATGGTCAGCATCACAGCGGTTGAGATGGAATTCACCAGACGCATGGGCATCAGGATTTTATCCAGAAGGACGGCGAGGAGAATCGCTATACCCAGAAGGAGAGCATAGGCAATATAACAGACAATCTGTGTTTTCAGGAAAGCAGAAAAATCCTTCCGGCGGTGCGTTTTTCCCAGCTTGAGGCTTCGGCGGCAGGCCTCCCGGGCAGGTACCTTTTCCAGCATCATGATCTGGCAGGTGAACATCAGCTGCAGAAAGAAAACCAGAAGTGTCCCGATCACAATACACAGCCCGGGAAGAAGGTAAGGCTTCTTCCTTAATTTGCTGAGGATGAGCTCCTTGACCAGCAGGTTGCTGGCAAAAGCAGGGAACAGACCGAAACACAGAAAAGGGATCATCAGAAGGATGACCGGAAGCAGCTTCCGGTTACCCCGGGAGAAAAGGACGGACTGGATCTGACGACAGCCGTACAGGGCGGTGTGAAAGACATCAGTTTTCTCGTTATAGAGAGCCTTGTGCATGTTGTAAATGACTGCGGAAATCTCAAAAAGGCAATAGAGGCTGAGACTGAGGATGAAAAGAAGGATACAGAGGATAAACAAAGGATGAGAAAAAAAAGTCCCGAGGTTTTCTGCAGAAAGATATTGATATCCCGTCAGCTTCATCGTCAGATGCTCAGCAAGAGAAAAAAGAGGGATGGCGAAGACATAGGTGATCAGCTTGAACATTACCTCAAAGGATAAGATGGTTATGTCATTCAGATGAAGCTTTTTTGCAAATTTCGGATCGGTAAACATTGAATATTCATTCCTTTTCTGTCAGTATCCAGCCGGAAATCAGGCGATCACCCTGCTGGTCTGTTTTCTGAATGAATCAGGAAATACTACTCATCGGTGGTGATGAGTCTGCGTGCATATTCCGCCAGCTCCTTCCGGTATACGGGATAGTCCGGGAGCTGCTGCCCGACCAGCTTCCAGAAACGGCCGGAATGATTCATTTCCACCCGGTGTGCCAGCTCGTGGACGACGACATAGTCGATGAGATGCCCCGGAAGAAGAGCCAGCTTCCAGTTATAATTCAGGTTTCCCTTGCTGCTGCAGCTTCCCCAGCGGGTTTTCTGGTTCCGGATGGTGATGCGGTGATAGTCGACACCCATCCGGGCAGCAAAGTAAGCTGTCCTTTCGGGAAGAAGCTGCCGGGCCTTACGGATACCGTCTTCCCTCATCTTCGGGGTGATTTCAATCTTCTCAGCTTTTGCCTGCTCTAAAAGAGCCAGCTTTTTTCTGATCCATCCGGCATGCCGGGTGAGAGCCTGGCGGATCTCCTGGTCAGGGCACCTCATCGGCGCCCTGACAATAATGCTTCCGTCAGGCTTAACCTGAATGCTCAGTGAATGCCTGTCGGATCGAATGACCGTAACGGTATCTTTCATGGGTAAAGCTCCTGTGTTCAGCGGACTCCGGGTACACGGAAAACCGTCTGGGCGCTGTGTCTGGTACGTCACTGTCCGGCTGACCACATATGATTGCGGTGTAAAATGACTCCTACGGATTGTTCCGTGCTTCGCACTCCCACAATCCTGCCCCTATATTCGTATTCCATGGGGCCCCTGGTCTCGCCTGCCGGCTCGGTCCAAAGCTAAACGCGTGCCACTGGCAC
>CACZQU010000016.1 GCA_902783305.1 uncultured Lachnospiraceae bacterium
ATGCGGGCATCGACGATTGACGACAACGCAGCCTGGGCGGATTTAGACAAGTCAGATGTATAGGTTATTTATGCACAGATCCTTACTCCATGCAGATAAGAAAAAGAGGTTGGTCACGGTGCCAGCCTCTTTTTCTTGCAGACAAGCATTTTCCTGACAACCGCCTACCGGAAGATTTCCCTTTCCATGCATCTTCTCCGAAAAAACCGACTCTGGATCAGGCTGCGCGCAGGGGCCTGAAACGAACCATTTTTCTGTCCATTATTCAGGTTTTTGCGTCACGTATTTATGCAGTGTTCTGCGGATAGCACCTTTGCCCTGGTAGAGCTCCTTTGCCATGGCTTCGACCTTCTCTCCCAGACCGCACGCATAGATATCGATGCCAAAGGTCTCGCTGTGTCTGAAGAGTTCCTTCAGGCAGGAGAAATCCTGCTCTCCTTCTCTCACTTCCAGGCCTGCCACAATGGGCTGATACAAGGGCAGCCTGTGGTCCGGAGAGCAGGTAAAGGGGGTAAGATCATCCGTAAGTCCTCTTAAGTACCGGGCATAACCGGCAAAAAGCAGTGGAATGTAGGTCAGCTTCGTCACGTCGTGCCCCCGGCGGATGTGCTCCTGCAGTGTGCCTCCGAAACGGATACCGATGGTGGTCGATGTATCGACGGCAATCCTCTGCGGTGTGTCAGGAACATAGACATTTGAAAACCGGACATAAAGGCATTCATCCATGAACTTTTTCGGATCCAGGATACCCGGGCTTTCACAGACCGGCAGACCTTCGTCGTTGCCGATGTGCTCTAAGTAGCTTAGCAGATCCGGGTCGGCCATGATATCGGACACTAAATGAAAGCCCATCATACAGCCATAAATGGATAGAGCCACATGCAGAGGATTTAAGCAGGTTCCGACTTTCATGCGCTCTGTTTTTTCCACGGTCTCTCTGTCGGTGTAGATGACACCAGCCTTTTCAAAGGGCGGCCGTCCGTTAGGGCAGCGGTCCTCCATGACCAGATAACCCACTTCTTCGGAATTCACATAAGGAGCGGTGAAGGAATGGCGGTCTGTCTCGATCCATTCATTATCCTCAAAGCCTTCTTCAGACAGGATCTTCTGTACCCGGGGATCCGGTCTGGGCGTGATCTTATCGATCATGCTTAACGGGCAGGAAACAATCGCTTCATCCTCCGCGTAAGCCACAAATGCTTCCGGTACCAGGCCGGCTTTGCACCAGCCCTCGGCATAAGCCTTGAGGGCCGCCTTCACTTTATCCCCGTTATTTGACACATTATCCTGCGACTGAAGCGCCAGGGGGAATGCGCCGGCTTTAAACCGTTCGTACAGAAGTGCTGTGATCTTTCCCATGGTGAGCCGGGCGTCAAATCCCCGGGCAATATCTTCTTCCGGATATCCATAACCATTCTCTGTAATGGAGAACGTTACCATCTGAAGACTCTTTGCCGTAAAGATCTCTCTGAGCCGTGTCCAGTCTTCTTCAAAGCTTTTGTCCGCCTTCAGGCTTTCTGTCATACAGCCCACGATCTTCTTATCCACCCTGCCGTCTGCATGAAGCACTACGGAAAGGCTTAAGTTGTCATACGGACGATATGCCTTGTCAATAATATCGTAATCATAGGCTTCTGCCACGATAACGCCCCGGTCGAATTCACCACGATTCAACAACTGTTCCAGCAGATCGCATTGATAAGCGCGGAAAATATTGCCGGCACCGAAATGCACCCAGGCAGGGTTTTCTTTTGTGCGCATTTTCAAGGCTTCCCGGTCATAGCCCGGAATCTCGTATCCCTTGTCTACCAGCACTTTTCTTTTTTCATGGTCATAAATATCGTATAATCGCATTTTCATTCCTTCCCTTCGTCCTTCTTCAGGATAATCGTTGTGTCTGATGCTGTCTCCTGAGTGTTAACTGTTTCATCCTTATCAAAAGCATACCCGTCAGGTGCCTTCTCAATATGTACTTCATACGATTTTTCTTCAGGAACTTCAAATTCAGCGCATCCGTCTTCGTCCGTCTTGCCAAGCCTGCATGAAGTATCATCACAGAACTGCACCACCACTTTTTCCAGCGGATGGTCTTCTTCATCCTTCACGAAAACTCTGTAGATGTAACTTCCCGATTCATCGCTCCCGTTTTCCGAAGGTGAAGCATCTGTAAGTAAAGCATCCAATGTCGGTTCATACTCCTTCACTCTCGCGCCGATAATCGGTTTTGTCATAATCAACCCTTCCCGGTTCACATAGAATGTCGCAGGGAAACTCGTGACCTGTTCCAGAATTTCATTGTCTTCCGGCATCAGCACGCTGGGATAGTTCGTACCCTTTTCGTCCATCAGATCCCTTGCCTCCTGATAGGTCTCTTCACCAGGATCCTGCTCCCACTCAAGTCCGATGATCCCGCATCCCTTTTCCTGGAGCCTTTCGTGAATCGCGGCCAGTTCCTCCATCTCGTTTACACAGTTAATGCACCATACTCCCCACAGGTTGACCATAGTAATCTCATTATCCTTGAACAGTTCCTCGCTGGTCACGGTATTGCCGTCCAGATCCGTGGTGGTAAAGCTGAGCGTTCTTCCTGCAAGATCATTCATCTTATCAACAGGAGCATAATACTCCGCCTGTTTCAGCTCTTTTGTAAGCAAAGCAGGAAGATTTCTATAATCCTCAGCATACTCCTCATCCAGGGCAGCTGCATACTCGTCATCCGATAAGCTGAGAACAAAGAACTGATAACCGTCTGCCTCACCGACCTGGATAATATCTTCCTGAATATCCTCTTCGTCCGGTTCCACAATTTCCAGCTCTTTCAGCGTTTCTAAAAGTATCTCTTTATCGCCTTTTATTGTAAAAACAGCTCCTGCTACAGACATTTTTTTGATAAGTTCCAGGGCTGATTCCTCATCGGCACCGTAATTCTCATTCGCTTCTTCCTCTGTCAGAGGAAAATAACACAATTGCGCGCCATATAATTCAGGATTATCGTTGATCGCTGTGGATGACAGCGGCATTATGACTAAGGAGCCTTTCAGTCCTTCCCAGCCTTCCGGATTTTTCACCGTGAAGCCCAGTCCTTTGTATTCCTCGAAATCCTCTGTGTCGTTTTGTGTTTCTTCAGCATATACAACCATGCCGGCACCGAAGGCCGCCAGAACAAATACCATAAACAAAATGCAAATATTTTTTTTCATCTAACCCTCTCCATATCTTAAAAATGTGATCCATGAAAAAGCGCCGTATTTTATTCTTTCTTTACTTATCCTTCGCCATATGAACCTCCTTTACCAAAGCGCCGGAAATCCGTCCGGCTGCAGCAATCATTTACTTCTCTTATCCTCCGCCTTAGCTAATACTGCTGTCAGCGTCTTCAGTAACAGTCCGACATCCACCGGCTTTGCAATATGCGCCTGCATTCCTGCTTCCAGAGCCGCAAGTTCATCTTCTTTAAAAGCATTCGCCGTCATTGCCAGGATCGGTATATTTGCAAGGTCTGTGTTATTTAACGCACGTATTTTCCTCGTTGCTTCATATCCGTCCATAACCGGCATCTGGATGTCCATCAGAATGGCGTCATAGTATCCCGGCTCAGAGGACGAGACCTTATCCAATGCGATTTTTCCATTCTCAGCGGTTTCCACGACAAAGCCAGCCTGTAAAAGAATCATATTGGCAATTTCCATATTGATCATATTGTCCTCAACCAGCAGCAGCCGTCTTCCGGTAAAGTCAACCACACTGTTTTCCATACCGGCTGCTGTTTCTGTCTCCGGTTCATGATCTGATATGTCCTTCTTTTCAGCAAGCTTCATCTTCAGCCGGATAATGATTGTCGTGCCGCTTCCCGGTGAAGTAATCACCTCAATGGTGCCGCCCATCAGGTCGACAATACTCTTGGTGATCGACATTCCCAGACCTGTTCCTTCCACACCGCTGACGGTTGAAGTCCGTTCTCTTTCAAATGCGGTAAAGATCTTCTCGGCAAATTCCCTGGACATTCCGATTCCGTTGTCCTGTACCCTTATCTCATATGAACCGTATCCGCCTTCTCCACCGCCCACCTCGCATAATGAAGTGGTAATCTGTCCTCCTTCCGGCGTAAATTTATATGCATTGCTAAGAATATTCAACAGCACACGATTCAGATTTTTCCTGTCGCACCAGACATATTGATTCATCACCTGATTGGTATGAACCTGGAATTCCAGATTCTTCTGTTTCATCTGTTCTGAAAACAGGTCATATATACTGTCGAACAGTGCCCGAAGATCAATGGGGATAAATTCCAGCTCAATCGTTCCGCTTTCAATACGGCTCATCTCAAGGATATCATTGATCAGAGCGAGAAGATGCTGGCTGGAGCTTTCAATCTTTTCCAGATATTCGTGAATCTTATGACTATCCTCTTCCTTTCGCGCCAGGTTTGTATATCCGATGATCGCGTTCATCGGAGTACGGATATCATGCGACATGTTAAAAAGAAACTGACTTTTTGCCAGGCTGCTCTCTACCGCATGAATCTTTTCCCTCTCTATTGCTTCATGCTTCTTTCTGACAACATTCTGAACGTACAGCATGACGGCAAGACCGACGAAGATAATCATCATCAGGATGATTCCGCCCCATACCAATGTCCGTTTTACCTGCAGGATACTGTTTTCTGCGGCCAGCCGCTTGGCCAGCCACATTAAAGCAGAGTACACCAGCAAGGCAAATAAAACTATTCCCGAAGTGGACATTCCGCTGTATTCCGTGAGGGTGCTCCTGGTAACCGTCCTCCAATAGAATACAAATCCAAGCAGGCACCAGAGCGCCAGCAGCAGATAGGCTTCACTCCCCATTGCTTCCATTGCGGCAAGCCGGGGGATGAGCTGTACGAGGAGAAAAATTCCTGAAATGACCGCTCCAATCAGTCCTGTTACTGTCATTGTTCTGTTTTCTTCGGCCTTCGCCAGCTTATAAGCAGCAGCAGAACAGTACCCAAAACCGATGATCGCACCAAATGATGTCAGATCGACAAACCAGACCAGCGTGTTTCTTCCCAACAAGGAAAGAAGTATGGATACAATCAGGATAAATACGATACTGTAAGTGGTTTTCTGAAACTTTTCCGAAAGAATATCGTCCTCCGCCATAGTGGACAGCACACGGATCGCCGCCCGAAATCCGCCGATGATCCCGGTCAGGATGGCTGCAACAGCTGTTATCGTCATAATAACCAAACCAGCGAAACCCATGATGGACTTCGCGGCATAGAAAGTCGGTACGGAAGCAACACCATTCAATCCGTCCAGGTTTCCGATATATGCCTGCCAGGTTGGAAATCCGTCCGGAAGGGAAGACAGACTGATGAACGTCATCACCACATAGGCAAATGCAGCTGCCACTATGGAAGTAGTCATGATGCCTCCGGACTTTTTGACAGGGAATCGGAAATGAGCTGTATCGAATGTCGTTATCTCAAACCCGACAAACGCCCAGGGTGCCATAATGACCAGGCTGAAAACAGCATATCCTCTGTTCAGTCCCTGAATACCGAAAGAGTGCAGTGTACCGCTGGCTATAGCACGGGGCAGGCAGAAAACAGCCGTTACGGCAATACCGATGAACAATACCAGTGAAAGAACTGTAAGCAGACGCTGCAGCATTGGTTTTGCTACCACAAACAGAATTCCGACAAATGCCAGTACCAGTACGGAAACCAGTGTTTCTCCAAGATATATGGTATTTCCTGCCACAGAATAATGGAACCCATTCTGCGAGACATCGGTAAACAGAGTACGTACAATGATAAACAGTGCCGTACCGTTCAGGAAAACAATGGTCAGATAGGACAGGCACAGAAACCACGAGCTAAGGAACGCATGATCCCGGCCAAATGCTTCCTTGGTATATGAGTAAATGCCGCCTGTCACGGCAGATCGTCCCATCAGAAAAGAACAGTCAGCTCCGATAATCAGCATGAACGCCATCCCCAGCAGCATGGAAATCATGGTTCCTGCCGGTCCGGCCACCGGAAGAAATGTCGTTCCCGGCATAGCAAACACGCCCCAGCCAACCATACATCCGAAAGCGATCGCCCATACGTCCATGGGAGTCAGATATCGGTCCAGTGGTTTAACCAAATCAGCGTTTTGATTCTGCATGTTCCTCGCTCCTTTACTGATACCGGACACCTGATCAGGGTGTAATCAGGTTCTCCAGTGTATTGAACAAGGCCTGCGGCTGTATCGGTTTACTCAGATGAGCATTTAAACCAGCCTGCAGGCTGCGCTGCACATCTTCATCAAATGCATTGGCTGTGAGCGCGATAATCGGAATGGATGCGGCATCCCCCCGGCCGGATGAACGGATTGCTTTTGTTGCTTCCATTCCGTCCATTTCCGGCATACGCATATCCATGAGTATAGCATCATAATAGCCTGCCGTCTTGCTGCTGTACATCTCTACAGCAATACGGCCATTTTCGGCGACATCCACTTCTATCTCCCTCATTGCCAGAATCATGACCATGATCTCGGCATTGACAGCCACATCCTCCGCAAGAAGCACACGGCGCCCCTTAAGGTCAGCCCGGGTATTTGCCAGGGCTTCGTTTTTTCTCTTGAAGGCTTCCCGGAACTCATCCAGTACGCTTCCCGCAAACAGAGGTTTCGGAACAAATGTATCCACTCCGGCTTCCCTGGCTTCATCTGCGATGTCATCCCAGTTAAACGATGTGAGGATAATGATCGGGGTCTCCTGTTCCCCGATAGAGCGAATACGGCGCGTGGTCTCCAGACCATCCATTTCCGGCATTCGCCAGTCGATGAGGATCAGGTCATAATCATCTCTGCGTGCATGACGAAGCCGAACCATGTCGATACCTTCATTACCGGATTTCGCGACATCGCAGGTGATGCCGACTTGCCCCAGAATAATCTGGGCGTGCTCCAGTGCAATCGGGTCATCATCAATGACCAGAACGCTCATCTCATGCAGCTTCAGTTCCCCCTCATTCATCCTCCCGCTTTTCCTGCCGGATTCTCCCATCGTTATCGTCACCGTGAAAGTAGTACCGACACCCTTCTCGCTTTTCACCTCGATATTGCCGTTCATGAGTTCAACAATACTCTTTGTAATCGGCATGCCAAGTCCTGTGCTCCCATATTTGTTTGTGGATGAGGAATCCTCCTGACTGAACGTATCGAAAAGATGCGGCAGGTATTCTCTGCTCATACCGATCCCGGTGTCAGTAATAATGAAACTGATCGTCGCCTGGCCGTTATACCGCGTTCCCTCCTCAATCTCAAAGCGGACACAGCCGCCCTCCGGCGTAAACTTGACAGCGTTGCCTAATATGTTAATCATCACCTGCTTCAGCTTCATGGCATCGCCGATATAGTACTCATCTATTTTCCCTTTGGTCACGCACTCATAATGCAATCCCTTATCCCTGCATTGACTGCTGACGATCGCATTGACCTGCTCTATGCTTTTGGCAAAGCTGAACTCTTCGTTCTTGATGATCATTCTTCCTGATTCGATCCGGGACATATCAAGAATGTCATTAATAATTCCCAGCAGATGCTGAGCCGACTCACCCATTTTTACCAGGTATTCTCTGACCTTGTCCGACAAAGACGGCTCGTTCAAGGCTATACTGTTCAGGCCGATTATGGCATTCATGGGTGTGCGGATCTCATGGCTCATGTTGGACAGGAATGCGGTCTTCGCCTTGTTGGCCTGTTCGGCCGCACCCAGAGCCTCGCTGAGCGTATGATTGGTTGCCATGGATTCCCGCATGGCTTCATCGATATCTGTAAAGCCAAGGCCGATCGCATGAACAATATGGTCCTCACGGTCTCCAGGATGGCGGACTCCTGCCATTCTCAGCATTTCATAATACTCTACGCCGTTTCGTCTGGCCAGATACCGGCAGGCAATGATATCCTGAGTTGCCAGGGCAGCACGGATATTGTCAGGATGAACAAAACGCAGGAATTCTTCTTTGTATTTCTCATCCACATAAAGCTGACAATACTCAACAATGCGCGCATGGTATGGGAAATGTACACCTACAGGGGACTGGTACGGGTCATTCGGGTCAGCACGGTAGCATACCGCGTCATCTGCATCGATATCCACAAGATAAACACTGCGGTAATCTGACGCCATGGCAGTAATCATGCTGTCCAGTTCCTTCCTGTGTTTTTCCTGTGCAATAATCTTCTCATTAATTGCATGATCCCGGCGAACCTCCTCGTCCACATCAATAAAGCCCATCGTCACACCGATCTTTCCTCCCGGCATGTTCACCTTTCCAAAGTCGATGCGATAATACCTGGGACCGCTCTTAAGCGCCCGGATGAATAAGACGGAAAATCTGTCCTTGGACTGAAACTGTTCCAGAATATACGGAAGCCCCATCTGCTCCTGCATCCGCTCCTGATCCTCTTCAGCAACCATCGTGGACACATACTCCGTTTTTGTATCCGTATACTTCGCATGACGTAACGCGTTACGGATTGCTTCCGAGTGAACAGCATCCAGATCAGAATGGTACAGCGAACATCTTTCTGTGGTGACATCGTTGATCAGCCAGACTGTGTTGTACGAATTCGTCATCGTTGCAACAACAGCGTCGCGTACGGCAGAGTCTTCTTCACGCTTCGCGCGTTTTTCCGTGATATCGGAAATAAAAACAACATATACACCACCATAGGCTTCTGTTTCTGTATAGTGTCCATAGTCATCCACCCAGCGCTCAGCCCCGTCTTTCCGGATGATTCGATATTCAGCATAATCCATGTGATCCTCGCTGTTTTCAATCTGGCGGACGATTGAGGCGGATATCTGATGATAATCTTCAGGATGCACCATGCCCTTAAAGGTAAAGCCGGTAAGTGTTCTGAATTCTTCCAGATCTGCACAGCCAAAGATATCAAAAACGGCTTTATTCGCATAGATCAGCTTCTCCGGTTCCTTAGCCAGATAGATGAAAAAGCCTCCGGGCATGTGCCCTCCAATCTCTTCAATGATGGAGAGTGTCTGTTCATTAAATACAAGGCCCCTGTTTTTCATAGAAAATCCCCGTTCGTAGATGATCACCGGCATCCGGTACTTTATTGCTCTCTTCCGGTTCGCATATTCCTGCCATACACCAATCAACATGAAAGGATTCCATATGACATTCAGTTTCCGGTTTTTGCTATTATTTTACCTTACCTGATTCTGCTTTTCAACATAATTGAGACATTCCATTTCCAGGTATCTCTGGGGAAAAAGTCAGAAGTCCATGCACTGTTTTTGAA
>CACZQU010000017.1 GCA_902783305.1 uncultured Lachnospiraceae bacterium
TATTATTCAGAAAATTTATGGTTTCCAGAATCCTGAAACGCTTTTCATGCGGCACCGTATTCACAAGATTGTTGATGCGCATTGTAATATCCCCTCCACGATTAAAGGAGATATATCTGAGATCAACAAGAGGGCCGTTTTGGATGCCGGAAAACACATGAATCTCCTGGCTTTTTACATTCTCAGCAACAAAATATTTAATTCCATGAGCATCAAAAGCCTCTGCAAGAAACTTGATTGCATTATACATTTCCATGTTCATTTTACCTCCGTTTCCTGTAATTCAATGCTGCATCCTTTCCGTTCCTCTATGTATCATACCGGATATACGCATTCATAAAGTCAGTTTTTCCACAACTCAGACAAAGGGATAAAAGGCATATTGTCCGGACAGCCCGCTTGCTCATATTCAGCAAAGGATGTCCAGTTATTCACCTTCAAAATGCGGCTGCAGACAACATCCTTACAAAGTTCGGCTTCAATCGCGGACACCCGGCGGTCTTCTGCACCGCTTAATGGTGAAGTCGGGTCATAAGAGAACCATTGTTCTTCTTTCGGGCTGTCCGTACCGAACCATCCATCCAGCAGATAACCAGTATAAAACTCAAGCTCTCCGTATGAATTTAGTCCCCAAACGGAATAGCTCGCCGACATATATCCATTGCTTTCCTGGATATAAAAACTTCCGTCATTAAGGACAGAACAATGATTCCGATACCCTCCCGCAATTACTTCCCGCAATTTACCGTTGACCATCGTAAAAAGTCCGACCACTTCATCCTCAGAAGAAACAATCAGCAGATCTTCTGTACCGTCATGGTTTACATCCGTAATAACAAAACCAGCCTGGTCTCTTGCCTGATCATAAGACATGAAATCCTCAACCAAAAGTGTATTGAATAAATCATGATCCGCATTTTCGCCGGCTATCCACGAATTAATGCAGTCCACATACAGCCTCAGCAGATCTGCATACGTCATATCCCAATCATCAGTCGAGGGAGTATAATCCCACGTTGAAGCAATCGCAGCTTCCATAGGATTCAGTATTAGGGCTGCCATCAGAACAAGGGTTATTACCCGCATAAGCTTTGAAAACACGCTTGACACCTCTTTCCGTAAGTATCTGTTGATTAAAACGATTCATTCATCATCTTGTCGCTGAAGCTTTTGTGGATTTCTCCAGACATATTATAAAATGACACATCGACGAAACTCCATTCTCATCGCTGTTCGCTCTCCTTTCCTGCGATCCGGAACATTCGTTCTCCTGCACTCTGTCCGGTTGCAGATATCCCTCCGTTTCGCCATCTGTCAGCATCCTTGCTGACAATCATATTAAACAGGGAGAGAGCCATGTTCTGTAATGTGACTTTTTCAGCAGAAATAGGAATTCAAAATATACAAAACGCTTTCTAACGGCTTTCGCTTCTCCAGGATTCTTCATCCTGCGAAAACTCCTGGTAAAAACCCATTCCTTTTATTTGATCCAGAATGGCATCCTTATATTTATCAATTCTGCCATTTGCAAATACTCCTTCGACCATATAACTGTTAATCGCCGGACCGGGTACAACATTTAATATATTCTTCGCGAAAGTAATCGTTGCCACTTCAGTGTCCTGATTATCTATAAGATAAAAATCGATTTCATCGGGCAAGAGAGAAGGAAAATCCATCTTCTCATAGATTTCTTTTACCAGTTGGGGGCCTTTGACCGGAAGCAGATCATCAACCGGAAGATGCATATAGATCAATAATGAAAAGCCGTTAAATCGTACAGTCGCATCAGAAAGAATACTTTGAATATCCTTCACCAAATCATCCGAATTCAGATTGTAGGACATAAAAAGCATGTTTTCAGAAGGGACTGACCCGTCTGGCATCTCATTCATCTGATAACGGTCCAGATATAAAAGCGCAAGTTTCGGAGTTCGTATCACTGTCTGCAAAAAATCTGTCAGCCATTCTGCATTGAACCCGATAGGTTTTACAGTACGCCTGAAATTCCGGACTTCAGACAGCTCTGTAACCTTCAGAATCCCATCCCGCAGGAAAGTTTCCGCACTGGCGGCAAAAAGAGGTCCGAAGGCTGAACCACCAATATATAAATATCCGTCATCTTCCATTGCCTGTTCAGCTAAAA
>CACZQU010000018.1 GCA_902783305.1 uncultured Lachnospiraceae bacterium
ATAAATTGCCACTTCATATCATACGACCCCTTTTGCGAATTTCATATGCACAAAACCGTTTGTTTTCTGCACATTCGCTTAAGGCAGTGGTAAAAGAAGAATTTTTATTATACACTTGGGTCGTTATACCGGCTGCACAGTCTGACTGCCGCAGGGAGAATCTGGTGCAGCTGCAGATATCACGGCGAAAAACGACAACCGCAGTCCATTGCTTTCGCGAGTATAAAAGACGTGCGGCATATGCCGGAGGAGAAGGAGGTACGCAAAGGCGATATGTATGTCCATTCCGGTTATCTTTTCAATTCGAGAGTTCCTTTCAAGGAAAAGAAAAAGGTGATCCGAATCCTGAGCGCCGGCACCTATCAGCTGCATACCTGGCCTGTCCTCAAAACCTGGCGTCCCAAAGGCAGAATTGACTGGCAGCTGATCTATATTGCTGCCGGAGAAGGTCATTTTCAGCTGAACGGGCAGGAGGTCATCGTCCCTCCCGGAAACATGGTGCTTTACCAGCCAAAGCAGGAGCAGCGCTATCATTTTCTGGGGAAGGACAAGGCT
Organism: uncultured Lachnospiraceae bacterium; assembly: GCA_902783305.1. GTDB lineage: Bacteria > Bacillota > Clostridia > Lachnospirales > Lachnospiraceae > Blautia_A. The sequence continues at coordinate 556 of CACZQU010000018.1, forward strand.
CAGTACTGGTTTGTCCATTTTACGGGACGTCAGGTCAAAAATGTCCTGAAGCATTATGAAATCCCGCTGGACGGCTATATCCTTCACACCGGTATTTCCTATAAATATGAAGAGTATTTCAAACGAATGAGAGATGAACTGTTGGATTGTTCCTGGGGATATGAAGAGGTTCTCACCTTTCTATTCCGGGAACTGCTGATCGAAATCAACAGAAGAATACATGACGGCATCCCGAAAATGACCGGGTTTTTGCAGGAGGAGATCGATCACGCAAAGGCTTATTTCCAGGAACACTACAATGAAGAAATCAGTATTGAACAATATTCCGCGTCAAGAAACATGAGCACCAGCTGGTTCAGCAAAAGCTTTACCGCTGCCGTAGGGGAACCCCCGAAAAAATACATGCTCAATCTGCGCATACGGAATGCTCAGGTTCTTCTGGAAACCACCGACAACACCATCAGTGAAATCTCTCAGATCATCGGCTACGACAATCCGTTGTATTTCAGCCGCCTGTTTCGCAAAGTAAAAGGGATTTCCCCTGCAAAGTACCGTAAAGTGTACAGAACAAACCTTTTGCAATCCCATTCTGACGAGGAACTGTAAAAACAAGCATGAAAACAGCCGGTAGAGTTGTATACCTGTTCCATTCCTGCTATAATAGAAATCTGAAAAGTGTCATCCGGCCGCCCATAGATCCGTCATCCGGCTGACATTCCCCCCATACCGGCAGCCCGGAGAAAGACGGTTTCAGATTCAGAAGCAAACAGCAAAGGCAGGCAGAAATGATCATTCAGATTTGCAGTCAGAAAGAAGCAATTGCGCTTGCAGAGAAAGCAGAGGTTCGGACGTCCATCATTTCCATCACTTCAAAGGAAGGAAAGGATGTCGTCTTTTCTGAAAATCCCAATATTGTATCTGTTCTGCGGCTGGCATTCAACGATCTGGCGGAGGAATACGATGAGGAAGGAATCCCTTATGGCCGCGCGCTTCCGAAACAGGAGGATTTTGCCGGACTTAAAGGTTTTGTGAATCACCTTCGGGTCGAGTGCCTGATCGTTCATTGCTGGGAGGGGCGGTCCCGATCCGCCGCGGTTGCGAAAGCAATCTATGAGTATCGGGGGTGCCGGGACGAAATGCACATGGAAAAAGAGAATGCTCTCAATCCGCTTGTCTGTACACTGGCCCGGCGTGAACTGGAAGGATAATCAGCGACCATTGTTACCGTTCAGTAACTATTCACAGTCTAACCCTCCCCACGCGTGAGGCGAATGGTACCCTGGATTGCCCTGTCCGGCTCAAATTTGCGCTTGACAGATATTGTTACAGAGCGTAAAATGAAATTTACTTTTGACGCCACCGTTTCTTCCTTTACACTTAGACATCATGGAAACCGTTGTTTACGCAAAATGGGAACCGTAGTTTGTGATCAGGATGAAAAGGAGGATGGGTAAGTGTACACACAGTCTGTATTTCCGGTCATTAACCTGTCTGAGACCGGCCGCTGCATTGAGCAGCAGCGCCGCGAGGCCGGGTTGACCGTGCGGGATCTGCAGAACTATTTCGGGTTCGAGTACCCGCAGGCTATATACAAATGGCAGAGCGGAAAGTGCCTGCCATCGGTGGATAATCTCCTTGCCCTGGCCAGGCTGTTGGGGGTGTCCATGGAAGACCTCCTGGTTTATGATGAGAACCAGGGGGTCTCTCATTTTACGCAGAAAACGGGAGTCTTCAGGACTCCCGTTTTCTTTATCGCTCCCATTACCACATGATCAGACTCAACGCAGATGACAGGAACAAAAAGATAAAAAATCTGCTTTACGCACTTTATCTTCCGTGATACAGTTGAAGTAAATGATTATCATGTAAAATGACTCCTGCGAATGGTTCCGCGTTTCACGCTCTCCGCTCCCGGAGTCCCATATAAAATAAGAAAGGAGGCAGAAATATGACTTACCATGATTTTCGGGAGGAACTATGGCTGAACTTTGAACTTCTTCATACCACATATGGTCAGGCCTTTGAGACTGATGTCACAAAAGAAGAGCTCTGGTCTGTTTATCTGGAATCCATCCCGGCCGAAATGAATCCTATATACCGGGAGCGGCGTAAATTTGACTGTTCGTGCTGCCGGCAATTCATGAATCAGATCGGAGGAGTTGTCTGGATCGATGATCTGCAGCAGATTCATACCCTATGGGAATTCCAGGTGCCGGATCCAGGTTACCAGAAGGTTCTGGACGCGGTGGACGCCTGTGTCCGCGCTCATCACATCACCAATATCTTTCTTACCCCACTGAAAAGGATCGGGACAAAGCAGAACCGGAGCATGCTGGAAGATGGTCAGATCGAAACCTATGAGCATTATTTCCTGGAGGTTCCGGATTCTTATCTTCTTCACGGCGGCAATACCATCGAATCTGTTCAGGCTCAGTATCGTGATTCCGTCCAGGTGTTCGGGCGCGCCCTTGCGGAAATCTCGCTGGATGCCATTGATTCGGTCCTGGACCTGGTGCATTCCAACACCCTGTACAAAGGTACAGAGTGGAAAGGTATGCTGGACAGCTTCCGGAAGTATAAGGTGGCTTATCAGGCGCTTCCGGATGACAGAAAGAATCTCTATGTCTGGTCTTTGACCGGGAAGGCAGGGGGAGCCGTTGCCAGGATACGGAACAGTGCAGTCGGTACCCTGCTTGTCAATGTCAGTGAAGGGATGGGTCTTGACGTCGCCGTCGGCAAATATGAAGCTACCGTTGCTCCGGCGAATTATAAAAGGCCAAAGCCAATCTTCACAGAGAAGATGGTCAGGGATGCCGAGGCTCTCATCGCACAGCTGGGATATATGCCGTCCCTCGCCCGCAGGTATGCCACTCTGGACGACATCCGCATAAACAACATTCTTTTCTCCAACCGGGATGCTGCCAGACGCATCCAGGGAAGCGTTTTCGACATGCTGGTCAGTGAAGCTGCCCCGGCAAAGAAATTTGAGCGGCTGGAGGAAATCCCGATCGAAAAATTTATCCATGACGTGCTTCCCACAGCCCGCGAGATTGAAGCCTTTGTCGAGAACCGCCATGAGCCCAACATGGTATCGCTCATCGCTCCGGTAAATCCGGATGCCCCGAGCATGTTCAAGTGGAACAACGCCTTCAGCTGGGCTTATACCGGAAACATCACCGACAGCGGCATCCGTGAAAATGTGAAGAGGGCCGGAGGAAATATCCAGGGTGTCCTGAGGTTCTCCATCCAGTGGAATGACACGGCGGAATACAGCCGGAATGATCTGGATGCCCACTGTATCGAACCGGATCGAAATGAAATCTATTATAGACAAAAGACATCCAGAAAAACCGGAGGCGCATTGGATGTGGACATCATCAATCCCGTCAAGGACCAGCCCGCTGTGGAAAACATCGTATGGTCTTCAAAGGTGAAGATGATCCCTGGTGAATATCATTTCTTCGTCCATCAGTTTACAAACCGCGGGGGTCGTGACGGCTTCCGTGCTGAGATTGAATTCGACGGCAATATTTATCAGTATGACTACCGGCAGGAGCTGCGCCAGGGTGAAAAGGTCCAGGTTGCCGTGGTCACCCTGAACCCGGACCTCTCCTTTACGATCAGGGAAATTCTTCCTTCCACACGAGCCTCCCGGGAAATCTGGGGAGTAAAAACCATGGAATTCACTCCTGTCTCGGTCATCATGTACTCGCCCAACTATTGGGATGAGCAGACCGGCATCGGGAACCGTCACTACATGTTCATGCTCAAGGACTGTGTTAACCCGGAAAGGCCAAACGGCTTCTACAATGAGTTCCTGAAGGATGAGCTTACCCCGCACAAGCGTGTCTTTGAAGCCCTGGGAAGCAAACTTTCCGTCTCCGAAGCTCAGGATCAGCTTTCCGGACTGGGCTTCAGCTCTACCCTTCGCAATAATCTGGTCGTCAAGGTAAAAGGTGCCACAGAGCGCCTGATGAAGATCATCTTTTAAAAGGAGGAATGATGATGAACCTGTTCGAAACTGCTACCAGGGAAAAATACCGTTTTCCTTACAGAGGATCCATCGGAGTCGAGGATCTCTGGGATCTGTCCGCTGCTCAGCTGGATGAAATCTTCAAAGTTCTGAATGCTCAGAGGAAAAAGAATAACGAGGAGTCTCTCCTGACCAAAAAGTCCAGGGAGGATGAAATCCTCTCCAACAAGCTTGACCTGGTGAAGTACATCTTCGAGCAGAAGCAGCAGGAGAAAGCTGCCCGGCAGCAGGAAAAGATCAATGCCGAAAAGCGTCAGAAGATCCTGGACATTCTTGCCACCCGCCAGGATGCCGCCCTTGAAGGTCTCTCCGATGATGCTCTGAAAAAAATGCTCGATGA
>CACZQU010000019.1 GCA_902783305.1 uncultured Lachnospiraceae bacterium
ACGACCGGCCGGACCGGAGGGTTCATCTTACGGCTCATCTGAGAAGCCAGCTGGTGCTTTTTTTCCTGATCGACACACTGGCCTTTGTCGTGATCTATCTTGAGACCTGGGATTTTTCGGCGGTATTATTTTATCTCTCGACCATGGTTTATTTCCTGCTGTTTCAGATCCTCGTCAGGAAGGTGTACCCCCAGGCCTCCAGAATGCTGCTGAACAATACCTGCATGCTGCTGGGAATCGGTTTTATCATGCTTTACCGTCTGGATCCGGAGGCGGCCGGCAGGCAGCTGATGATCGCTGCCGCAGCCTCGGCACTTTCCCTGGCGGTTCCTGTCCTGATCCGGAAATGGCGGGCGCTGAAGAATCTGACCTGGCTGTACGCGGGAGCCGGAGTGGCGCTTCTGGCGGTCGTCTTCCTTCTGGGAAGGACAAGCTATGGGGCAAAGCTTTCGATCCTTGGTATCCAGCCTTCAGAAGCGATCAAGATTACGTTTGTTTTTTTTCTTGCTTCTCTTTTGTGGAAGGATGTCAGTTTCTGCAAAGTGGCGGCGGCGTCTGTGATCTCCGCGCTGCATGTAGGCATCCTGGTGCTCTCCAGAGATCTGGGGACAGCAGTGATCTTCGTTGTCGTCTATCTTGTCATGATTTATGCCGCTACCCGCAGCCCTTTATATCTGGGACTTGGAGTCGTCGGCGGATCCGCAGCCAGCGTAGCCGCGTTTTATCTCTTTGCCCATGTGAGGGAAAGAATCAACGCCTGGAAGGATCCCATGAAGGTATATGAAAATGAGGGTTATCAGATCGTTCAGTCTCTCTTTGCGCTGGGAACCGGAGGATGGTTCGGCATGGGTCTTTGCCGGGGGTTTCCGGAAAAAATACCCGTGGTGAAAAATGATTTCATCTTCAGCGCGATCTGTGAGGAGCTGGGAGGAATTTTCGGAATCTGTCTGATCGTGATCTGCATCAGCTTTTTTGTGATGATCCTGAAGACGGCCATGGCGATCAAGAGCCCGTTTTACAAGCTGGTGGCGCTGGGCCTGGGAACAGAGTACGCGTTTCAGGTTTTTCTCACGATCGGGGGATCGACAAAGTTTATTCCCATGACCGGTGTGACCCTGCCGCTGATCAGCTATGGAGGGAGCTCGCTGGTGAGCACGCTTTGCATGATCGCCATCATTCAGGGTCTGTATATTTTCAGAGAGGACGAAGATGAAGAGATTGAACGCTTACGAAGACAGGCAGCCAACAGAAAGAGTTTCCTCAGGAGATGGGAGAGAACCTTCGTCCCGCCGTCAGACCGTCACCGGGGAGATTTCCGAAGATAAGAAGCGTCGTGCTCCCCGCAGGAAAAACAGGGAATACGCGTTCGTCGTCCGCTTTTTTGTGATTCTTTTTCTGGGTCTGATCGCCTGGATTGTGTATTTCACGGCATTTCTGAGTGACGATTTTATCAACAGCCCCTATAATGCCAGACTGGACAGTATGGCAGACAGAGTCGTGAGAGGGCGGATCCTCTCCTCAGACCAGGAGGTCCTGGCCAGAACGATCGTCTATGAAGACGGAGAAGAGGAGAGAGTTTATCCCTATGAGAATATCTTTGCCCATGTCGTAGGATATGATTCCAATGGAAAAAGCGGGCTGGAGGCAGAGGCAAATTTCCAGCTGCTGAGCTCCCATGAGTTTTTTCTCTCCCAGATGAAGAAGGAATTTATGGGGATGAAAAATCAGGGCGACGACTGTATATCGACCCTGGATGCCCGGCTGCAGCTCGCCTGCTACTATGCTCTGGGAGACAGGAGGGGAGCGGTGATTGCCCTGGAGCCCTCCACCGGGAGGATCCGGGCGATGGTTTCCAAACCGGATTTCGATCCGAATATGATCGTCTATAACTGGGATTACCTGATCAGTGACGAGAATGACTCCAGCCTGCTGAACCGGGCGACCAATGGTGCTTATCCTCCCGGATCGATCTTCAAGATTGTCACTGCTCTGGATTATTACCGCAGGAACGGAACCGTTGACGGATTCAACTATCTTTGTGAAGGGCAGATGACGGTAGGGGAGGATTCCATTCATTGCTATGAATATGCGGTTCATGGGCAGGAGGATCTGCGCTCCGCCTTTGCCAATTCCTGCAACTGCGCTTTTGCCTGGCTGGGAATCGAGCTGGGAGCCAGGAACCTGAGGGAAACGGCTCAGAGCCTGCTTTTCAACCACGATCTTCCCCTTCCTTCGTACAGAACCAGCACCTTCAGCCTGAGAGAAGATGCTTCCACAGCCCTTCTGATGCAGACCGCCATCGGCCAGGGAGATACTCTGGTTTCCCCTGTCCATATGGCGATGATCACGGCGGCTGTCGCAAACGGCGGGGTTCTCATGCAGCCCTACCTGATCGAGGAAATCGTGAGCAGTACCGGGGACAGGGTGAAAAAAAACACTCCGTCTGTCTGGCAGACATTGATGTCTCCGGAGGAAGCACGGATTCTCCGGGAGATGATGGAGCAGGTGGTATACGATGGTACCGGATATGCTCTGGCCGGCAGAGGCTACACTGCCGCGGGAAAAACGGGATCGGCGGAATATGATGAAGAAGGCAACAGTCATTCCTGGTTTATCGGATACTGCAATACCGAAAGTCCGGAGCTGGTTCTTTGTGTCATCGTGGAGGGAGGAGGCGCAGGCAGCGAGTCGGCGGTGCCCCTTGCCGCGGAGATTTTTGACGCATATTATGATCTGGGATAAAAATGTTTACGGCGGATAAAAAAAGCGGTATACTGTTATCAAGTACGCATGCAGGAGGAGTTTCGAAATGAGGAGCGCATTATGATCGAAGCAACAAGCTGCGGCGGCGTGGTAATTCATCGCGGCAAGATTCTTGCCCTGTATAAATCCTACAGAAACCGCTATGAAGGCTGGGTGCTGCCTAAAGGGACAGTGGAGCCGGGGGAGCAGTTTGATGAGACCGCTTTGCGGGAGGTCAGGGAGGAAGCGGATGTCAAGGCAAAGATCGTTAAATATCTGGGCAGAAGCCAGTATAATTTCTCGGTACCGGAGGGCATCGTCAACAAGGAAGTTCACTGGTATCTGATGTCGACGGAGAACTACCACAGCAAACCGCAGCGGGAGGAGTATTTTGTGGATTCCGGTTTCTATAAGTATCACGAGATTTATCATCTTCTCCGCTTCTCTAACGAGAAGCAGATCGTCGAGAAGGCATATCAGGAGTACCTTGAAATGCGTTACGCCGGAAAATGGGGGAAATGATCATTGCTCAGATGGATTGAGGACTGGTACGCAGACCGTTCCGTTTCAGAGCCGGAAAAAGTAAAACAGGAGATGGATGAGGAAAAGCCCCGGCGAGGGCTTTTCCTTATTACCTCGAGCCGTTGTCCGGACAATATGATGGAGATTGTTTCCGCCAGGGTGCTCATTGCACAGGAGAAGCACAGCCCAGGGGCACCTTTGGTTTACGGGGCAGCCTTGGGAAAGGACAATGCAGTCCGGCTGGTTCTGAAGATCATCGGGGAGATGTGGGAAGCCTCCGGCGCGTTTGCGCTGGAGGAGTTTCTTCTGAAAAGAAATGAGAAATCAGAAACCTGTTCTTCGGAGGATACAGTCAGATGCGGGGGGTGATCTGGGCGGCAGTAAGGACAACAGCCGGATTTGCCGCCTTTTTGCTGGCAGCAGTTCTGCTTCTTTTCGTGCTGGTTCTGGTGATCCCGGTCCGCTACAGCCTTTTATTTCAGAAGGACAGGGAAGCGCCAGGTAAGGCAGATGCTCAGATATCCTGGCTTTTTCAGGCCGTATCGCTTTGGATCCGGGTTGAGGAGGAGCGGGGAAGGGCGGGGCTGAGAATCCTGGGAATCCCCGTCCACACCTTCAGCTGGAAGAAAAACCACGAATCCGGGACCAGGAAGCAGGCAGAGGCGCCGGGGGAGTTTTCCTGTCAGGATGCTGCCTCCGAAAACAGTAAGGCGTCCGCTGCCCGGAGAAAGGGAAAAGAGCGCCAGAATGCGGGTCAGGGTGATCTGAGCCGGGAAACGTCTGGTTCAACCCGGAAACACCGGAAGAAAAGGCGGCGTTTCAAGGGATCCCGGGTGGAGGCGTTTGTACAGTCGGTTTCCCGTCTGTGGGCATTGCTCCGGGAGAAAGAGACAGGAAAAGCTGCTTCAAAAACGGTAAAGCTGGTATTCCGGATCCTGTGCCAGGTATTTCCTTCCGAGATGGGAGGACAGATTTCGTTTGGAATGGAGAATCCCTGCAATACGGGGTATGTCCTTGCCGCGCTGGGAATGACCGTGCCGCTTCACCGGAACCTCGTCACCGTGACGCCGGATTTTGAGGCTGAAGAGAATTTCCTGTCAGGGGAAGCCTTTCTGAAAGGCCGCCTGATCGTGGGGAAGGTGATCTGGATTGCCGCGAAAGGGTTCTTTGACCGGGATATCCGGATGACCGTGATGCGGCTGCAGGGAAAAGCGTTGTAAAGAAGAAGGATGCCGGCCTTTACCGGCAGACAGGATACCGGCAGGAAAACCTGCATTCAACAGGAGGAGATAACGATGGCGGGAAGTCATGAAGACAGAAAATCGACGGAAAACGAAGTCAGAGCGACAGTGGACTCGCTGATGGAGGGGATTGACGGATTTCTTGCCGCGAAGACTGTTGTCGGGGAGCCGATCCGGATTTCGGATACGACGATTATTCCGCTGGCGGATGTTTCCTTTGCGCTGGGGGCAGGAGCTTTTGGAGGAGAAGGACAAAGAAACGGCGGAGGAGGAGCCGGAGGACGGATGACCCCTTGTGCCGTGCTGATCATCCAGAATGGAGCGGCCCGTATCGTCAATATTAAAAATCAGGACGGAATGGCAAAGCTCCTTGAAATGGTTCCGGATTTTATCGGCCAGTTTTCGGGCGGCTCCGACGGCGGCAAAACCAATGTCAGATCGGAAGCCGGAATGAAGGGAAAAAGGGAGGCCAGGGCGAAGGATCAATCAAAGGCCAGGGCGGAAGACAGGAAAGAATCCGGGGCGGACATTAAGACAGGAACTACAGGAACTCAAGCCGGAATGAACGAAAAATCCCATCCCGATCGTTGAGCCTTCCGGCCGGAAACAAAAAAATCTGAAACAATAACAAGGCAGCGCGTAAGCGCTGCCTCATATCATATCCGGCATCAATTATCAATTATGCCCGTTCGACTCTGCCTGACTTCAGGCATGAAGTACAAACATACATCTTTTTAGAACCGCCTGTAGTCTTGACTTTAACGGACTTGATGTTCGCTTTCCACATTTTGTTTGTTCTTCTATGGGAATGACTCACATTATTTCCAAAAAGCGCAGCTCTATCACAGATCGCACATCTGGCCATGACAGCACCTCCTTGCTCCTTTATTTCAACGCCCTTTATCATAACAGATGAATTGTGCTTTGGCAAGAGAAAATTTGTTTTTTTATTCACCGGCTGCGTTGGCTGCCTCTCTGATCTGCCATGATCTGTTTCAGCCCGTGATGCTCATCCCGGGTCAGATCCGGATCCTCCATAAGGATTCTGCCGGCTTCCCGGCCTGCAGCCTGAAGAATCTCCGCGTCCCGGTAGATATCCGCGATCCTGAATTCCATCTCACCGCTCTGCCGGCATCCCAGCAGGTCACCCGGTCCTCTGAGCCTTAAATCTTCTCCGGCGATAAAAAAACCGTCGTTGGATCTGCCGATGACCTCCAGTCTCTTTGCGGCCTCCTCCGATTCATTTCCCTGGATAAAGATACAATAGGACTGATGGGAGCCCCGTCCGACCCGGCCCCGGAGCTGATGGAGCTGGGACAGGCCGAACCGTTC
>CACZQU010000020.1 GCA_902783305.1 uncultured Lachnospiraceae bacterium
TGCGGGAACCTGTTTTGCCGGAAGCAGAATCCGTTCATTTTCCGCAGACTCCATGCTTTCCGCGCGATATACACCTATTTTTACTACACGCACCACCTTGAGTGCCTGCCTCTTCCCAACTTCAATCATGAAAACACCCCTTCAATGTCTCTTTCTTCAGTCCTGCAGGAAAACAGGACTGCTCCCCATATGATTTCTCCTCACGCAATGCTTCACGATCCCTGCCCCCTTCCGGCCGGATCATGAAGTCTGTACATCCGCTTTATCATACCATAAGTCTTCCGGCGCTGGCAAGCGTGACCCAAAAGCAAAGAGAGCCCGCACCTTCCCGCATTCCCCGCTCCCAGAGCGCGGACCGGGAACCTCCTTTGCGGACTCCCTTATGGTCTTTATCCTTTACTTCTGTACCTCTCCTGCCTTCATTACTTACGGTTCAGAATTTCAGCAGTTCAGGAGTTCAGCCGCTTCATGCCGGCACCGGTACGATTACTTTTTCAGCCGGATCATATTCCATGTGGCAGGTTTCAGGAGACTCACCACCATCCCGTCGGTGACCGAGCTCCGGGGCACCTGCTGCGGCGTCACCGCCTCGCCCCCGGCGCTGTTGGCCGCCTTCATGTCGCTGCTCTCAAGGACCACATGTTCAGCAAGCTGATACCCCTCGAAGCCGCGGACATCAGTCGTCAGCTCCAGCTCCTCCCCGATATTCCGGTTCACGGCAAAAATCGTCAGCTCCTCTTTTTCCTGGTTCCATGCAATGACACTTTCCACATCCGTCACATTTTCATGTTCGGCCGTATCATGACAGGGGGTCTGGATAATCGGCTGCAGAATTGTTCCTCTGCCGTAACGCGAGGTAAGCTGGAAGGGATAATAAATCGTCTGCTTCCAGGCCTTCCCGCCGCCTTTTTGTGTCATCACCGGAGCAATGACATTGATCAGCTGGGCAAGGCAGGCCATCCGCACCCTGTCCGAATGCTTCAGGAGCGTGATCATCAGAAGTCCTACAACCAGCGCGTCTTCAAAGGTATAAATATCCTCCAGCAGCGGAGGTGCAATCTGCCAGGGATGGTTTTTCATCAGATCATCATCTGCCTCGTTGGAATGGAACCAGACATTCCACTCGTCAAAGCTCAGATTCAGGGTTTTTCTGCTCCGTTTCTTTGCCTTGACAAAATCACAGGTCGAAATCACCGAGCGGATAAAGGTGTCCATGTCGTCAGAGACCGCCAGATAATCCGCGGTATCGTTCGCTTTATTTCCGTAATAATTGTGCATCGAAACATAATCCACATAATCGTAGGTATGCTCCAGCGTCGTCGCTTCCCACTGCGGGAAGGTCGGCATTTCCAGATTGGAGCTGCCGCAGGAAACCAGTTCTATGGAAGGATCGATGATCTTCATCGCCCTGGCCGTCTCCTCCGCCAGTCTTCCATACTCCTCCATGGTTTTATGTCCCAGCTGCCATGGTCCGTCCATCTCGTTTCCCAGGCACCATACCTTGATGTTATGAGGCTCCCTGACACCATGGCTGATCCGCAGGTCAGAGTATTTCGTCCCGGAAGGATGATTGCAGTATTCCAGAAGATTACAGGCGTCCGCAATCCCTCTTGTTCCAAGATTGATCGCCATCATCACATCGGATCCGGCTTTTCTGGCCCACCGGGAAAACTCGTTGATACCGATCTCGTTTGTCTCCAGGCTTCTCCAGGCGAGCTCCAGTCTTTTGGGGCGCTGTTCCACCGGGCCTACACTGTCCTCCCAGACAAAGCTGGAAACGAAATTGCCGCCGGGATAGCGGATGATCGGCACGTCCAGATCCTTCACCAGTCCGATCACGTCCTTCCGGAAGCCTTCCTCATCACTGAGAGGATTGCCGGGCTGGTAGATTCCGTCATAAACTGCCCTGCCCAGGTGTTCAATAAAGGATCCGTAAATACGCTTATCCACATCCGCGATGCGAAAAGCTTTGTCAATGGTAATTGATGCTTTTTTCATATCGGCCTCCTGTCATCCTTTCACGCCTCCAGCCGTCATTCCTTCGATGAAATACCGCTGGAACATCGCAAACAATACCAGAATCGGAATGATCGCAAAGCAAGACCCTGCAATCAGAATGTCATAGTTATTTCCGTAAGGTGAAAGCAGACTCTGCAAACCGACCGGAAGGGTTATTTTGGTAATCGAATTCGTCACGATCATCGGCCAGAGGAAATTGTTCCAGCTGGACATGCCCTGATAAATACCCATCGCTGCAAAGGATGGTTTCATGAGCGGAATCATGATGCGGAAGAAAATTCCGTATTCTGTACAGCCGTCCACTCTGGCCGCGTCCAGAAAATCCTTCGGGATACCACTCAGGTACTGCCGGAAAAAGAAGACCAGCATAGGGACGACCAGGTAGGGCAGAATAATCCCCCACATATTATTGATCAGATGCATCCTTGTGATCAGACGATAGAGAGGAAGCAAAATGACCTCTGTCGGTATCATCATGACCAGCAGCACACACCCAAAGGCAAGGGTCTTCCCTTTAAACTCATACATGGCAAAGCCATATCCTACGCAGGCGCTCAGGAAAAGCGCCAGCGCTACCTGCACCACCGTAATGACCAGACTGTTCCGGTACCAGATAAAATAGTTGTTCTGTCCGCTGAAAAGCATCCGGTACTCATTGAGGCTTGCCGTCGCCCAGTCTATATTGAAATTCAGGCCATAACGCATCAGGTCTGAGCCGGGACGCAGGGAAGAGACAGCCAGAAGAGCAAGGGGAAGCAGAGTTATCACTGTCAGGATCAGGAAGAAGATCATAAGGAATACTGATGTCGCCGCGCTTTTTCTTTTCATCCTTATCTCTCCTTTCTGCTGAAGGTACCGTTAAGGGAAAGCTGCCCCACATTCACTGCCAGAACAATCAGCAGGAAGATCACGCCCACCGCGCTGCCGATACCCAGATTATTCTGCTCAAAGGCCATCCTGTACAGAAAGCCCACCAGCGTCGTTCCCACATTGTTCGGGGATTTGTTTCCGTTAAACAGCATATAGGATTCTGAGAACATTGCCATTCCGCCGAAGATAGAGATCGTCAGCACATAAACTATCGTCGGCTTGAGCAGCGGGATCGTGATATTCCAGAACGCCTGAAGGGAAGAAGCACCGTCAATGGCAGCTGATTCGTACAGATCCTGAGGAATCTGCTGCAGACCCGACAGATAATACATCATATTGACTCCCGTCCAGCGCCACAGACAGACGAAGAAGAGAACAAGCCATACGGTTTCCGGCTTTCTCAGCCAGATTAAAGGCCCCTGGCCAAAGACTCCGATCACCTGGTTCATGAAGGATCCTTCCAGTTCCCCGAACATCATCCGGAACACCACGCCGGCGACGACGACCGAGGTCAGGGCAGGGATAAAGAGGATGCTGCGGAAAGTGGATTTCGCTTTCATCGCTTTCGAATTGAGCATGACAGCCAGTACCAGCGGTATCGGAATCATGAGCGCGCAGGAGACAATGGTATAAAAGATACTGTTTTTCAGGCTTTTTATAAAAATCGAATTATGGATTACCCGATAATTTTCCAGTCCGATGAACGCCGTGTTTGCCCCTGCCACCTTCTGGAAGCTCATCAGAATCATGCTGAAAATCGAATAGGCAAAAAATACGACGAAGGTAATAACAAAAGGTGAGATAAAAACATAAGGAGCAACCTTCTGGGAATAGAGGAATTTTTTGAAAATACTCTGTTTTTTCATCAATCCAGCCTCATTAGAATTTATCCGTACCGGACATCCGTCTTCCGGGAAGACCGGCATTATACGAATTGCACTTAATGACTTCCGCAGGCAGGAATTCCGTGCAGCTGCATATACCGCAGCATATCATTACAACCGGCAGTCAGTTTCGTTCGCGGGTATAGTAAATGACTTCAGGATCAGTTAGTGCGAAGCGCGGAACAATCCACAGAAGTCATTTCGCACTGCAGCCCTGGAAAAGAGTGAAAAAGGGCATCGCACAAGCGTGAAGCCTGCGATGCCCTCCTCATCTATAAACGTATGTTTATATCTGACTGAATCCGTTCTGATTCTGATCCTGCAGCCCGCCGTTTCACAGATTTGAAGGGGATCCGGCCCAGGAACTGTCCGGAAACAGACGGATCCTTAGAAGATGATGGAATCCTGCTCGTTCTGAAGCAGTTCATTGACATCCTCATCTACGCTCATCTCGAACGCGTTGGAATACGTCGTGGAAACAAGAGTCTGATACGTGGCAGCATACTGTCCGGAAATGTCAGGCGCCGTCAGCTCTGTGCCGTTTTTCTTCAGGATATCGAAGGGATTGGTCTGGAAATAGCTCAGGAACTTGTTGTCCATGTTTTCCGTAATCGCGGGATCATCCCAAAGCTCTGTACGGATCGGGTCAAAGCCCAGCTCATTCCACTCATAGGTGCAGCCCTCAGCGGAAAGCTTTGCGAAAGCGAGGAAATCCTTGGCCAGATCTTCATTTTCCGTACCCTTGATAACGGATGTGCCGGTACCGCCCTGAAGGACAGCGCGGACATCGCCCTCGTTCCAGACAGGCATCTCACAGATGGCAATCTTGCCCTTGAGATCGCCGCAGTAATCGGTAAATCTTCCCATGTACCACAACGGCATGGTGATGGAAGCGACATCGCCGGCATTGAGATGTCCGTACCACTCTTCGGTATGGAACCCGCCGCCAGGAGCAATCTCGATCGTGCCGTCGGCAAGCTTGCTGCGGATATACTCGATCACATCCGCGTGTTCCTCGGTTACGAGATTCGGATTACCTTCCTCATCCACATACTGCGCATTCTTCTCAAGCATCATCGCCTGCGGCAGGAAAAGGTCTGCGGTCTCAACTGCCGTCATCGGCTTTCCGGTCGCCTCAAGGACCTTCTGCCCTGCTTCAAAATAATCATCCCAGGTCACAATGTCGTCCGGATTCACTCCGGCTTCCTCGAGCACTTCCATATTGTAGTACGTCACCGTCTCACCAAGGTGGAAGTCCACACCGTAATAGTTCCCCTCATTGTCGCCGTACATGGAAATACGGCTCATGACAACGTCATTCTCATAGGGCTCTACCGCATCATTGATCGGGACCAGATATCCATCCTTCAGGAAGGAGCCATAATAGCCAATCTCGATATCCGCCATATCCGGTGCGCCTTCGCCGGACTGGCAGGCAATCAGGAGCTTGCTGTGGGTGGAATGAGACTCGCCGTTTGTCACGGTAAGGTTGATCGGACGATCCGGATTCTGTTCATTCCAGACGTCAGCCATCGTCGTCCAGAACGGAACATGAAGCTCCTGGAATGTCCAGAAGGACATTTCCGTCCCTCCGTCCACGAAGGTGTTTGTCCCCTGCGTGGATCCGTCCTCAGAAGCATGGGCAATCACTGCGCTTCCTGCCAGGGAGGAAACGAGCATCGCTGTCGTCAGAAAAGCCGCAATTAATTTCTTTTTCATGAAATCGCTCCTTTCTATTATCTCAGGATACGTCTTTAAGGAATACCGTATACATCAACGTGATACATACATGTATAGACTATACTTTTTTATCGGATTTGTCAATCAGATTCTTTCCTTTCTCACTCTTATTGTGGGTTTTGACGATAAAATCTTCTGTTGCGGCACAGTTTGACCGGTTTTGTGAATGGCAGACCGGTTATTTTTACGTCTCACATTTTACAGATTCCTACCTATGTAAAGATCCTGGCCGCCTCATTGCGTTTCCTTCAGAATTGCATTTCATACCATCTGGTGATATACTTGCGGGAACAACTGATCATTCTTTTTCCTTATGACGGTGCAGCATATGAAGATTCAGACCAGCAGGATGCATGAGTAGTCTGTTAACCGTGTCTTATTTCCACAAATGTTTTACAAGGTATCTGTACAGAAAGATACCGGATCCCCCAGAAAGGCCGTTCCATGATCATTGATTTCCACACTCATACATTTCCCGCTTCCATCAGTGTCCGCGCTCTCGAATCCCTCTCCGACACAGGACATGTCTGTTATTTCACTGACGGCACACCGGACAGTCTTGCCCTCTCCATGAAGGAAGCGGGCATCGGTCTGTGTGTCAACCTCCCCGTCATGACTCGGGCGGATCAGGTTTGTTCGGTTCATAACAGTCTTTTTCGCTCTCTGGAGAAGCTTCGGGAGAAAAATATCCTGACTTTCGGGGGATTGCATCCTGATTTTGAGAATTACAAGGCGGAAATCCGAAGGTTGAAGGACTACGGAATCCGGGGGGTCAAGCTTCATTCCCCCTTCCAGGGCGCCAGTATCAATGATCCAAGGAACAAAAGGATCATCAGCGCGCTCTCCGAAGAGGGAATGATCACGATCATCCACGCAGGGTGGGATGTCAGCTTCCTGGACTTCGACTACGCGTCGGTCAAAGCTATCCTGGAAGTGATCGAGGAGGTGAGGCCGGAAAAGCTGGTTCTCGCCCACATGGGCGGATGGCAGGAATGGGATGATGTAGAGAAGTATCTTGCCGGCTCTCCGGTGTGGTTCGACACTGCCTATTCCTTCGGAGCCGTCATCCGCAAGCCCGGCCAGGAGGATCGGATGCCCTATACCGAGAATCTCCTGCCGGAACAGTTTGTCCGTCTGGCGAGAAAACACGGTACGGACAGAATCCTTTTTGGGTCGGATTCCCCCTGGGCCAGGCAGGAGGAGTATCTTGCTTTTCTGATGTCCTGTCCCTTCTCGAAAGAGGAAAAGAACCAGATTGCAGGCGAAAATGCGGCGGCTTTATTATTCTGAATTCCGCTGTCATCTCCAGAAGTAATCGCTTATAGTAAGCGCATCAAAAAAGCGCATGACTATAACGATGCACAGCCGCACGCCGCTTCAGACGGCGTACAGCCGGCGCAGGAAAGGAAAACGAATGAGATGCAGCCATTTCATTCTTTTTCCACTAAGTTATCATGCTGTTTTTCAATTCCTCAGGGTTACCGTTCGCGGTCTGTTCAACCGGAAATCCCATTGAACAGCTGCAAAGAATGACGGCCGTGAGTCAAGAAAGGAGTCTTCATGAACCAGGATAACAAACGTCCGGAAAA
>CACZQU010000021.1 GCA_902783305.1 uncultured Lachnospiraceae bacterium
GCGCCTGGTTTCTGGATTCAATGTACTTTCAAATACAGCGCCGAAGATGGTCGGGCTGATCTCTGACCAGTCAAAATCATCGCTGGCTTTGCGCAAAAGTAGATCCATGATCTCATCGGTGAATGGCGGGATCTCGATATCGTCGCCGCCAAACAGGCCACCGTTGACATACGGAAACGCTGCCAGCAACGGATCATCGTCCGCAAGATAAGGATCACGTTCTTCCGGCTTCTGGTTCAGCACACGGAATAGATCCCGCAGGCCTTTACGTGCGTGTGCAGCATCGAACTGCTGCATATAATCGTGAAACATGCTCTTCTTACCAAAGACAGCTGCATCCTCGGCATAAAGGCAGAATACGATACGGACGCAGAGTTTGTTCAGGGATTTCAGTGTTTCCTCGTTTTCCGGCTCTTTATACTGCTTCAAAAAGGCATCGTAAAGCAGGCCGACAAGTTCACCGGCCTGCAAAGAGATTTTCATCTCATCCGTAACTTTCTTGATATCTTTTGCCACAAGAAAATCAAGCATGTGGAACTTTGCCGGAAGATCTGTCAGTGTGATTATTACCGGATCAGGCTTCATGACAGCCATGTCATAGATCCATATCTCCGCAAAATTTGACGTGACGATCCAACGGGCTTTCTCTGTATATGGCAGCAAATTATCGTATTCCTTTGCTTGTTCATAGGGAGATTTACTATCATGTCCCATCTGTGGCTTATCAAGAGCTATACCCAGAGACTTCTGCTCAATCAGCACATGTGTCTCCGGAATATAGACATCAATCCTTTTCATGCTCTTATCCCCGGCAACCTTCTTCTCAAACTCCACGCGATCTGTTACATTCGTCACGCCGAAAATATTCTGAAGGATATCAATCCAATACGAACGAGCATCCTCATCTTCTTTTCCTTTGCCGTTCCACTTATAAAAAAACTGTCTGGCTGCTTCTCTCTGCTGCGCATCAGTCATTGTCCACACCATCCTTCTTCTTGATATATTTTCCAGACTTTACTTTACCATCTGCAGTTCTCTCGGCATCCGCCGGAAGTACCCAAAATTTCCAAATTGCTTAACGCCTGGCATCTTCTCTTATGTTTTGTCACGATATGATGTAATTGTATTTATAAATACAATTACATTTCTCCGTTATCTTTGAGAATCAGTATTCGCAAGTATTCTGCCAGTGAGATTCCCATGGAATGTGCCTTGTTCATTGCAAGATCCTTGACAGATTGCTGGAATCGGATTTGAGTAATCGCATTCCGACGCTCATCATTTGCGTGAGGGACCTGTCGTCTCGGCATCATCTGCTTATTAATCTCTGTTGCAATAATTTCACTTCTCGTTTCAGCAATAGCCGGAGCCTTCTTATACTCGGCTTCCTGCCTGATCGGTTCTGCCGCTTCAGCAACTACTTCATTTAAATCTTTCCTAAATCTTGGTTTTGCCATGATCATCTTATCCTTTCTTTCAATTCTTCTGTCACTTTCACAATATCCTCAGCTACCGCCTGACGTGGGGCGTATTCAGTAACTCCCACATGGTATGCAACACACTCGCTCATTGCCACAGCATTTCGGATTCCTGTACTAAATGGCGTCGTATTCAGCCTTTTCGCATACGAATCAACAGCTGTCTTAACAGCACGGGAGAGTTTTGTCCTGTCTGTGTTTCGATTGAACAAAATACCTGTCACTCGAAGATCAGGATTCACCCCGGATTCAATAACAGTTTTTATAGAGTCTTCTGTCCCTCGGTTTCCTTCAAGGCTGGCAGCATCCGGCAACATCACAACCGTCACATAATCCACTCCGCACAAGCATAATAAGTGCGTGAAATTTGGTGCCGGAGAGACATCGCACAACACATATTTGTATTTTTTTTTCACTTTTTCAAATATATCAATCATTCTCAAAAACATCGTCTTTGTGAATTCCTTGCGGACCCAGGCAGCGCCATGTGACTGAACATACTGTGTGATGTGCTCTCGCTGCCCAATTTCAGAAACAGATATATCCGCAGGGATGATATCCAGATTATTACGGAGATGAATGATTGCCTCATCGATAGTACATTCTTCATCAAGAACATCCTTTATCGTTTTCAAGTCATCAGTTTTTTCCACGCCACAGAAATAGGTGAGATTAGCCTGTTGTCCGTCCAGGTCAATAAGCAAAACCTTATCGTTTTCAGAAAGCTTCCATGCAATATTGAATGCCGCCGTCGACTTCCCGACTCCACCTTTTTCATTAACGAACCCTATGCTTTTCCCATTCATTGTCATTTCCTCCGGATAGATTATAATAAATACATTTACAATTATAATTGTAATTATAATTATATCAAAGATGAATTTATTCAAATTTGCCAGAAATAGGACTTAAAAGCGAATACCAGCTGTGATATTTGCTGTTTTTGAGACTTCAGAGCAAATTTGGTGATTTGTTCTCGCTTCCACAACGCTTTATTCTCAAAGCATGAGATGAGGAGGGAAAGAGCATGGAAGATCAGATCACTATGCTGCAGGCGATACTCTGTGCCGTGCAAATCCACGAAACCGGAGAAACGTGGGCTTACTCATTCAGAAAAGCACTTGATTTCAGGGAGACCTTTAACAGGGCACTGGCTGCAGGATTTACAAAAGATGAACTGCTGACGTTGCTGGACAAAGCGGAGAGAGAAAAGACGAGGAATGATAACTGATCAATCCTCGTCTTTCTGCTTTCCATGCTCGTTCAATTTTTTATTATAAAGCTCCAAACGCTGAAACTGCTTGTACTCGGATTCCGAGAGTTTGATGATCGGCACATTTTGGTCTTCGTATGTTTTGATCATAGTCGCCATTTCGGATTGTACATCGGAATGGAAATATCTCAGTCCGTCCGCTGTTGGATAAGCAATCGCGTATACGCTTGAATCGATTCTTGGCGTTTTCGGCGGCGTGATTTCTATAACAAAATCGTCAACATCTGTATTAACAACATAGTCTGTAGCGATGTCAGGCACTTCTATTGGTTCATCAAAAATCTCATGCCACCATTTTTTTACTGTATTTTTTGAAAGCCCCGTTTCTTTCGCAACCTGATATTGTGTCGCATCCGGATGTGCTGCCATATATTCCTCCACGACTCTTTTTACTGTTGGCCTTCCCATGGTACACTCGCCTTCAGAAAGCTTAAAATCCCGTTGGTTGTTCATGTACCGGACATGCGCCGCTCTTGTTCTCCCATTGCGTTTATTCTTTTTGATATCGATCGATGATAGCCTTTTGATTGTATCGATTGGAAATGTGTAATAACTGTCGTTATACATTTCCAGCGCTTCAAAAACATCATCTTCCGTAAAACGATTGTCTTTATCGGTTGTAATCGCGTCAAAACCATCAACTAGATCCATGGCATCTTTTTCAAGCTGCGTATATGAGATTCCCGCCTTTTTTGCGTATACCGCAAGGCACATGATACAAAAGTATCTGTGTCCAACCGACTTCTCGTTTTTGATTCTTTCCAACCACCAATAATACAGGTCTGGTTTTGTCGTCCAATGCCCTTTAGGCTTACCATCAATTACACGATTCTGATACCACTCAGGATACAGTTCTTTAGCTCTTGCTAAAGGCAGCTCTTTGTAATAAGTGCTGTGCTTTACGCGGAATTCATCCGGCACAAATTGATTTAAATAGTCGATTGATATCTTTTCACCCGTCCTAAAAACAACTGTTCGTCTGCCGTCTTTTGTGATCCCACCTACTAATCGGAACCCTTGAAAAAGACTCTCGATTTGGACTTTGTCATGCAGATCCGTAACATACCGATTCCAAATCATCCTCGTAAGCCGATCTTTATAAACCTGGAGTTCTTTAGCAGTATTTTCAAATGCCGGGACGGGCCTCTCAAACAGATAGTAATAATGAAGTCCATTCCCGGAATTCACGATATATGTTGGTCGCGGAATAAGGTGTGACGGTCCATTTCCATCAATTTGATAAAGCAAATCTTTCATCTGCTGCTCTGCTGAAACACCGTCAACATCGATTGCCAGTCCATGAAAATAACGTGCATTAGAAGATGTACGTTCTTTTCCGATATAGCTAATCGGACTAATTATTATAAAATTCTCATGGCTGAGTAGTTCATCCAGCTGATCTAGATCATCACAAATCGTGTACCGTTTAGATTTCTGGAAACGCCCATTGTCCCCAACAACAAGTTCTACGGCAATTGCCACCGGCTTCCCGTCAGCATAATGTTCCTCTCCGGTTTCCTGCAAAAAGCCGTCGCCGAAAACATCTCGGTAAAAACTCATCGGGTCAGTAGGCTCATAACGCTGTAATAAGAATTTTGATTTCCAATCATCATATAAATCCGGCATCTTCATTTCATCCTATCCTGCAGATTCCTGATTTCTGCAACCGTAACGGCACGCTCTTCCGCTGGGAAAGAAGGTTCAGTAATCTGCTCTTTCATATGCTCCGGAAGAGGCACTACAACATGAGAAGAAGATGCACGCAGCAGCCAATTGACAACAAATTTTCGTATACCTTTCGCCGTTTTACGTCGCGTCGGATTTGCATGCAGCCACAGGTGCATACGCGTAAATTCCTGCGAAAGATTCAGATTCGGGAATGCAGCATTCCAAACAGCGACATCAGATGTCAGAGGAAACCAGAGAGAACCATCTTTCAAAGGAAGTGCAGAGAGTGAAGTATAACGTTCACGTATAGCCATAAAATCCTCCAGTGCATGAAGGGGAACTCGCCGTTCCCCGACAACAGCCAAGAACATCCTGAACCCCTTGCAGTGATCACTGAAGTAATCACTATATGTATTGCTATGCACGCATGATATGATAACAACAAAGCACAGCTCCAGAGACAAGCCGGGGAAACCCGGACACAGGACGTTATATTATCAATGACTTTTTGACCCTATTATTTTACCATTTTAGCCATATCAGTCAATCTTTCCGACATTACTATTACCACCCTAAAAAGTCCTTTCTTCTGCCTATTTCTCTCACCCACACAAGAGGCGTGCAACGGGAAACTCCTACTTCCGTAATTAACACTATATGAATTACACACCGTTTATTGACCTGTCTTCGAGTATCTCTGTCACAGCTGTCCGGTGCCTACTTTCCAATTGAGCGAAGTTCTGGCTGCTTTCTCTTCAATCAATGACCACAATACGCCAACGAGCCTTTTTTTCTTCCTCTTTTGCTTCTGCCTTTGCTCGTTTCAGCATCTCCGCAATCATGGGTGTCTCATAAGTCATGTGTATTTCCTCGGTATCTACGTCAATGAAATACTTTCCCTCTCGAATATTATCCCTTAGAAGCCTTCCCCATTTTCCTATTGCGCCGTCCCCACACCAAATGACTGCCAATTCCCCTTTGCTGGTCTGTGTTATTTCCAAACCAATCAGCTTTGGGGCGATATACAGTCTGTCGTACTGCATCCACTTCCACCGAGTAAAACCCATTGCCTCTAAACGTTTGATCACTGCCTCACTCAGCATAGCCGCCTCCTAAAAACCAATGAACTTATCTACTAATAAACATGCCAGAATTTCCTGTGTACAGTGTTTTTTTGCATTTGCCAAATACTGGCATACTTATATGGGAGAAACTTTACATGATCCGGGCTTTGCTGCGAGCAAAAATGATACTATATAGGCGGAGCAAAGATATGATCAGTTTGAAAATTGATGAC
>CACZQU010000022.1 GCA_902783305.1 uncultured Lachnospiraceae bacterium
ATCAGACCGTCATCCTTGAAAAGAGCACGCCACAGAACGGAGATCGCCACTGAGCCGCCGAGAATGGAAGGAATATAATAAGCAGTACGGAAAAGATTGACACCCTTGAGCTTGAAGTTCAGGATGTACGCGATGAAAAGTGCAGCTACCAGCTTTAACGGGACCGTCATAAACGCATACTTGAAGGTCAGGATCAACGCTTCCCTGTACTGTCTCTTTTCGAAGACAGCCAGGTAATTCATAATCCCGGTTTCTTTGATTCCCTTAAACAGGTTGTAGTCGGTAAAGCTGTAAAACAGGGAGGAGCCGAACGGATAGAGCTTGAAAACCAGAAAGCCGATCAGCCAGGGAATGATGAAGAAGAATCCGATATTTCTCTTCGCCCATGTCTTCATGATAAAGTCTCCTTATCTTCAGTGCTAAGCAAGGCACCGCACTCCTGCAGGCTGCCAGAAAAAAAACGGCAGGACCTTTCTCCTCGCGGCAGCTCTCCTGCCGGATACCTGACCGCTGCGTCCGGTCCGTTCTCCGCAGGAATAAAGCGGTTTTTTTCAGAAAAAAAGGGCTGAATCCAGCCCCTTTTTTCTGTAACAGTCTTATTGGGACAATATGCATTATCCTTCACATACATCCGTAATGCCGTCAAACAGCTCCTCGGCACCTTCTTCTGTATCAAACTCTTCGTAGGACAATCCGCCGAATACATACTGATAAGTACCGTCCGTTCCCTTGAGGGCGTTGTCCTCAAAGATCGGATCCTCAGCATATTCGGAAGCTTCCATGACCTTGCCATGAGCCTCGGCAATCATCGGCTCCAGGTTTCCTGCTTCCTCGAGGACAGCATATGCCGCTTTGGACTCCGGAATACCACGCTCGGAAGCAAGGATGGCCGTGCCCTCCGGATCGTTGCACAGATACTCGATCAGCATTGCTGCTTCCTTCGGATGCTCAGAGGTCTGGGAAATCGCAAAGCCAAGAGAAACCTTGTTGAATACGCCGGTAGCATCGCCTTCTCCGAAATCCTTGAACTCCTCGCCTACGACAAGCTCCCTGCCTTCTTCCAGAGCGTTGACATATTTCATCGGAGCGGAATCCCACTCAAGGATGCCGGCATATTTGCCTTCGATGAATTTCGGGTTCTGGTCAAGGCTGGCGGCCGCATCGCCGTCGATCATCACGATGGTGGGGATGACATGGTCTGCTTCCAGACTCTGGATGAAGTCAAGTCCGTCCTGAAGCTCTTCCACGGTGAAGTTGAGGGTTCTGTCAGAGATAATCGGCTTGCCATATTTCGCCTGGAGGTAGAAGGTCATCAGAATCGCGCGGTCAAACTCGCCAAGTGCCAGCGGGAAATAATCATCACCCAGAACCTCCTGGAAGGTCTTGCCGGCTTCGCGCAGCTCGGCCAGGGAGGTAGGAACATCGATTCCGGCTTCATCAAAGGTGGTCTTGTCCCAGAAGAAGATCCGGCCGGTCATGGATACCGGAATGCCTGCCTGTCCGCCGTTCGCGTCCTTCATCATGTCAAGGCTGGCTTCGTCCCACTGGGTAAGGTCAATAATGTCGGAGAACTCGTTCAGGTCAAGGAAAACATCACAGTTGGAGTCAAACTGGTTGATCCAGCTCAGATTGATCTGGTTGACATCCGCGCTGGTGCCGGACTGGAATTCCAGTGCGCGGGCAGCTTCCCATTCGGACCATGCGCCGAAGTTTACCTCGACATTGATCCCCGGATATTTCTCCATGAACGCATTGACGGCCTCCTGGGTCGCCTCATGTCTGGAGTCCCCGCCCCACCATGAGAACTTAATGGTGCAATCCTCGTAGTCCTTGGCATCCTCTGCCATAACCGCCGGAGCAAGAGCCGAAAAAGCCAGTAAAGAGGCCAGTCCGAGACCGGCAAGTTTCTTCATGTTTCTCATCATTGCTTCTCCTTTTTTCTGAAAATGAATCTGATAGACAACCGGTTCCAGGCACTGCCGGAAAAGTCATCTCCGGACAGTGTGTATTCCTCAGGCATGGTGAAATGCCATCAGGTACTCCGCATAAGCCATCATGAACGGTCCGACGCCCTTCGCGTCATCGGCGGAGATGGGCTCGGAAAGATAGTATTCCACCGAACCGTTTCTCTTGTCGCCAGGGCCCAGTCCTGCCACATGGCAGATGTCCTGCAGGCGGACAACTCCGTCCTCGCCCTCGCGCAGCTTGTTTTCCACGACGCTTTCAAAGATCTCCCGGCCTGCAGACAGATATTTCTCTGCCATCAGCGTCCCGATCCTCACACCCTTGAGGATCGCAGCCGCAGCCATCACGCTGCCGGAGGATTCCGTATAATTCCCGGGGACGTCAGCCCTGTCAATCACCTGATGAATCAGACCGTCCTTCGGATCCCGGTAAGCAAGAAGTCCCCTCACAGATTCTCTGAAGAGCTCCTGAAGCTCCCGGTACTGTTCATAGATCTGCTCATTCATCAGGCTGATGGTATCGGCAAGGGCAACCAGCCACCATCCCATGGCTCTGCTCCAGAAATTTGACGAGCATCCGGTCACCGGATCGGCCCATGGCTGAAGCCTGGCTTCATCAAAGCCGTGGTAGAAGAGTCCTTTTTCCTCATTGTACAGGTATTTGCGTACATTGCGGAACTGGGTCATGATGTCCTGGTAATTCTCCATCCCGTTAAAGCGGGTCTCATACTCCATGTACAAAGGAGCTGCCATATACAGGCCGTCCAGCCAGATCTGATCCGGATAGATATCCTTGTGCCAGAAGCTGCCGCATTTGCACCTTGGGTGGGCATGGAGCCGTTTCATATGAAATTCGAGAGCCGCCAGATACCGTTCCTCCCCGGTCATATCATAGGCAAAGAACAGAAGCTTGCCGCAGTTCAGATCGTCCAGGGTGGTATGGTCTTTGGCAAAGGTGGTGATTGTCCCGTCGGGTCTGATACGCGGGTCGAGATAGCGCAGGATATAGTCCTTGTACTTTTCATCTCCTGTGGCCTCGGCCATCCGCTGGCATCCCATCAGCAGACATCCGTCTTCATAGTTCCAGTATTTCTGGTAGGGCTGATACGTCGCGAGATACCTTTCAAGGTAGGCATCAACTTTGTGGTAATCCATAGCCTACTCCTTTTCCGCAGGTTGACGGCACGCCAAAACCTCCTGAGCGCTCCGGCGAAAGTTTTCGTGCTGTCATCTCCTGCTGTTTACTGTAACTGTATTTTAACATTTCAGGTCTGTAGGTTTCCACTGAAATAATATGAAATTTGCTCAGAATTACAGATTTTTTGTCATAGTGAAGATGCGCTGACAGAGGATGAAGAACCGGCAGAGAGATAACGTAAAGAACGATTAATTTCTATTCACGTATTAATGACTCCAGTGCAAAAAGCCATGCTCCACTGCGAGCTTGCTCGCAAGTGGAGCGATGGATTCTTTGCACGCCCCTATATTCG
>CACZQU010000023.1 GCA_902783305.1 uncultured Lachnospiraceae bacterium
CCATGAAATACGAATATAGGGGCAGGATTGTGGGAGCGCGAAGCGCGGAACAATCCGTTGGAGTCATTTTGCACTGCAACCATTTATCAGGAACCCGGATATCGACAGGAGACTGTTATTGTCTGCAAAGGAGAGAAAAAAATGGATAAAGCTGCTGAGTTTAAGAAGATCGTAGCGCAGTACAGCAATGTGACGGCGGAGGAGATCACCGATGAAATGAGATTCCGTGAGGATCTGGGGCTCAGCTCCCTGGATTTCATGTCCTTCCTTGGAGAACTGGAGGATACCTTTGACGTAGAACTCGAAGAGGAAGAGGTGCTGAAGGTGCTTACTGTCGGCGACGCGCTGAAGATGCTTGAAGAAGAGTAAACAAGACAGATTGTCAGGCTGTAAAGAGGCAAGGAATGATGAATACGATTCGCGAAATATGGGATACCGCATGTACAGCTTACGCAGGGCTTCCTGCGGTTCGCTGGCTGGAAAAGAAAGAAATCAAAGAGCGCAGCTACAGCGGCCTGGATGAGGATATCAGGGCAATCCGGAAAGGACTTACCGCAAGCGGGTTCACAGACGCGCATATTGCTCTGATCGGAACCGCGTCAGTGGAATGGATTGGCAGCTACCTTGGCATTACCACCGGAGCAAATGTGGCGGTTCCGCTTGACGCGGGACTTCCTGTAGAGGATCTGGCAGAGCTCCTTCGGGATGCGGATGCTCAGGCGCTGTTTCTGGCGCCGAAGCTTGGAACCTATGCACAGACCTTTCTGAAGGAATGTCCAAAGCTGCGTATGATCTGGCTCTTACAGGAAACAACAGTACAGGGCTTTGAGACCGTCGCGGATCTGAAAGCAAAGGGAGAAGGGACGTCTGATCCGGCCGGCCGTGCTCCGGAGGAAATCGCGACACTGATTTATACTTCGGGAACCACCGGAAAGAGCAAGGGAGTCATGCTGACACAGTCAAACCTTGCCTTAAATGTTTCATCCGTTCCCTATACCGTGGATCCGGGCTGTGTTCTGATGAGCGTACTGCCTGTGCACCACGCTTTCTGTCTGGTGATGGACTGGCTCAAGGGATTTTCTCTCGGCTCTGTGATCTGCATCAATGATTCCTTCATGCACATGATCCGCAATATGGGCATTTACAAACCGCAGGTTATGCTGATGGTTCCGCTGATGATTGAAACCATCTATAAACGCCTTGCTGCTGTGGACAGTGCGGTACCGAAGCTGGCGGTGGCAGGGCAGGTGTTTGGCGGGAACCTGAAAATTATTTTCACCGGCGGCGCGCATCTGGATCCCTTCTATGTAGACAGGTTTGCGGAATACGGCGTGCAGGTGCTGGAGGGCTACGGGATGTCAGAATGCTCCCCGGTCATCAGTTCGAATACCCCTGAATGCCATAAGGTGGGGTCTATTGGCAAACCTCTTCCCAATGTAAAGCTCCGTTTCGTGGACGGGGAGATCCAGGTGCAGGGAAGCAGTGTGATGCAGGGGTATTATAGAATGCCGAAGGAGACAGAAGAGACTCTGGCTGAAGGCTGGCTGCATACAGGAGACAAGGGATACCTCGACGAGGATGGCTTCCTCTTTATCAACGGAAGAGTGAAGAACCTGATTATTCTGTCGAACGGAGAGAATATTTCCCCTGAGGAGATTGAGAACAAGCTGGGTCTGGATCCGCTGGTCGGTGAGGTTCTGGTCACCGGTGAGAATAATGGGCTTACAGCCCGGATTTATCCGGATCAGGACGTCGTACAGGCAATGGGGCTTGATCCTGAGACGGCAGGGATAAAGCTGCAGAAAATGCTGGACGAGTTCAATCTTCGTCAGCCTTCCTACCGTCAGATCACGGGACTGGTGGTGCGGTCTCATCCTTTCCACCGGAACGCAACGGGTAAAATCAAGAGGACGGAAGCGGAGCTTGACGATTAATACGCTGCCGGAATGAGCATGAAGCCTCCAATACCTGAACTGGTATTGGAGGCTTCATGTTTCACGAATCTGCTGCCTGAAATACCCCGGTAACATACCGATCCGGGGAAGACGGTGTAAGCCAAAAATTCCTTTTACAATTTCAGTAACTGTGATAGAATATATCAGGGAAGACGAGGGTTTCCAGGATCAGTTTTTTGGCTTTGCAGTTTTTCAGAGCAGTATACAGCCATCATAGTTCCAGGCAGGATTGCGGAAAACAGAGCTTTGATGGATAAGGAAAAAATGTGAAAAAGCCAGGCGTGAAACCCTGGCTTTTTTCTTATATGGAGAATCATGCGTAACTATTCAGTTATCCTCACGCGTATTTTGCGGGAAGCATACGGAATCATCAGCAGACATCGGGAATAAGCGGCTGCATTACAGAGCCATACCTGATATGTAACCGTTCAGTTTCACCGAACAGTTACTGCCTGGCTGCAGATGAACATTTCCGGATGTTCAAGTATGGAGAACCGGGAGAATGAAGCGAACAACGTTAATCACCATAATCGGAAGTATTCTTCTGGCGGTTGTACTGATCGGCGGGACAATATGGATGGGCCGAAGTGCTCACAAGGATACAGTCGATGCCGTACGGTCTGTCAGTCTTTTGTATCTGGACGAACTGGCAGGACGCCGCGAACAGGTTGTTGAGGACAATCTGAATGACAATATCAGCATCATCAATATAGCCATCGGGATGATCACTGAAGATGATCTCAGCAGCCTGGACAACATGCGGAAATATCAGCGGGATATGAAGAAGCTTTTCAGCCTGTCACGCTTTGCCTTTGTGGACGAAGACGGGCTTGTCTATACTGCGGACGAAGGGATTCAAAACGATATCAGTGAGTATGATTTTGACCTGAAGACAATCGACGGTCCGGAAATCTCCGTCAAGAATCTGAATATTACGGATAAGAAAGTGATTATTGCTGTCCCGATCCGTGATCATGACCTTTATATTGAGGGTAACCAGCTCGCTCTGTGCTTCATGCAAATCGACATGGATGTTATGCTGAAAGGAGCATCCATGAACGCACAGAATACCGGATCCACCTTCTGCAATATTTATTCATCAGGTGGTATCGCACTGAGCAATACCGTTCTTGGCGGGCTGGCAGTAGAGGACAATCTCCTGGAAGCCCTGAACAAGGCAGAGTATGAGCCAGGATATTCTGCCGAAGATGTCAGACGTGATTTCCAGGAAGGAAACTCCGGAGTGGTTTCCTTCAGCTATGACGGGATTCAGGAAACGCTCAGTTATGTACCCGTGAAGGGAACAGACTGGATGCTTACTTATCTGATCCGTGAAAGTGTGATCAGTGACAGGATCAATTCGATTTCCCATGGCATCATCAAGCGCAGCGTGATTCAGTCTCTGCTGACCATGCTTGTTCTGGGCGCCATGTTTTCTTTCATTATCATACAGAACCGGAGAAACGCAAAGCTCATACTGGAGAAGGAGACCTCGGAGACCGAAAACCGGATCAAGCGCCAGGAGATGGAGCAAAGGCTGAAGCTGCAGGAACAGCTTCTGGAGCAGAGGGAACAGCAGAAGGAACAGCAGAGAATGATCACTGCTCTTTCATCGAATTTCCGCAGTGTGTATTATGTGGAGCTGGACAAAGACAGGGGAGTATGTTATCAGGCCCGTTCCGATCTGAAGGGCTTTCACGCCGGGGAACGCTTCCGGTATCTGGAGAGCGTCACCGCATACTGCAGAAGGTATATCCTTCCGGAGTATCAGGAGGAATTCCTGCGATTCATTCAACCGGATATGGTCCGGGAGGGACTGAAGGAACGAAGAGTCATTTCTTATCGTTATATGATCCAGGCCGCCGGAAAAGAATCCTATGAGGAGGTACGCTTCGCCGGAGTACGTCATCCGGAGGACAGGGAGGATCATCTTGTTCATAATGTCAGCGCAGGTTTTGCGGATGTGGACGAACAAGCCCGTGCGGAAATCGCTGAGCAGCGCGCCCTGAGTGATGCCCTTGCCGCCGCTGAGCAGGCAAACAAGGCGAAAACCGCTTTCTTATCGAATATGAGTCATGAGATCCGCACACCGATGAATGCGATTATCGGTTTGAACAATATCGCCATGAACGATCCCACGGCGTCTGACAAGGTAAAGGAGTACCTCGAAAAGAGCGGTACGTCAGCCCAGCACCTTTTGGGGATCATCAACGATATTCTGGATATGTCCCGTATCGAGTCGGGCAGAATGGTGTTGAAAAACGAAGAGTTTTCCTTTGCCAAAAGCCTGGAGCAGGTGAATACCATGATCAGCGGACAGTGCAGGGATAAAGGAGTGAAATATGAGTGCCGCGTGACCGGGAAGATTGATGATTATTATATCGGCGATGAGATCAAGCTCAAGCAGATCATGATCAATATTCTGGGCAATGCCGTCAAGTTTACACCGGAAGGAGGAACCGTGACCTTCCTGATTGAGGAGGGTCCGCGGTTTAATGAAAAAGCTACGCTGAAGCTCACGTTCAGCGATACCGGGATCGGGATGAGTGAAGAGTATCTGCCTCATCTGTTTGATGCGTTCAGCCAGGAGGATGCTTCTTCTACCAACAGATATGGAAGCACCGGTCTTGGCATGCCGATCACCCGGAGCATCGTCGAGATGATGAACGGTCATATTGATGTGGAAAGCGAAAAAGGGGTTGGTACGACGTTTGTTGTGTCGGTCACGCTTGGAGAATCGAACCGGACAGACGGAGATATGGAAGGAAGTGATCTGAACCCCCGCGAGATGGATGTGCTGGTGATTGATGATGATCCGATTGCGCTGGAGCATGCACAGGTTATTCTTGGGCAGGTGGGAATACGCTGTGAAGTTGCACAATCCGGCAGACAGGGAACTGAAATGGTGAAGCTGCGTCATGCGCGGGGAGGAGACTATGATCTCCTTCTGGTGGACTGGAGGATGCCGGAAATGGACGGTGTGGAAACAACCCGGGAGATCCGTTCCGTGGTGGGACATGATACGCCGATCATCATACTGACATCATATAACTGGGATGAAGTGGCTGATGAGGCACGGGCGGCGGGTGTAGATACCTTTGTTCCCAAGCCTCTCTTTGCCGGCAGTGTTCTCGATCAGTTCCAGGATGCATTCCGCAGGAAAAAGGCGGCACCTGTGACAAGACGGGCTGAACTGAAGGGCCGCAGAGTGCTGATGGCGGAGGATGTCGCAGTGAATACGGAGATCATGGTCATGGTCCTGAGTATGCGGGAGATCGATGTGGATACTGCGGAAAACGGCAGGATTGCCGTGGAAAAATTCTCCGGCAAGCCTGTCGGATATTACGACGCTATACTTATGGACATGCGGATGCCCGAGATGGACGGACTGGAAGCGACGAGAGTGATCCGGGGCATGGACCGCGAGGATGCCAGAGAAATTCCTATCATCGCTTTGACCGCAAATGCCTTTGACGAGGATGTCCAGCGGAGCCTGCAGGCCGGTCTGAATGCCCATCTTTCCAAGCCGGTAGAACCGGACGCGCTTTTTGATACCCTTGAGAAGCTGATAAAACCCTGAGATTGCAGTGCATGATCCGACCTTCCCCGCGTGCGGCGTTACGGTTAATCCGTGAATTACAACATTCATCGTTACTATTCACGGTCTAACCTTCCCCACGCGTGGCTTTACAGTTAATCCGTGAATAGTACCATCTTCTTCAGG
>CACZQU010000024.1 GCA_902783305.1 uncultured Lachnospiraceae bacterium
CCGAAGGTTATTACTCACGGATTAACCGTAAAGCCACGCGCGGGGAAGGTCAGAACGTGAATAGTAACATCCGAAGCAAGAATCCGTTCCTTTCCGGATGGAAATCCGTCAGAAAAAGCCCGGTGTTTAAAATGTACCAGTCTGAGTCTTTATAATTCCCGCTCCAGACTGTCCAGGTTTTCATCGGAATGCTCAATCTGCCGGGACAGCCTTCCCGCTGTCCGGATAATCTGTCTGATGGTAAGCTTTTTTCCTTCGTTCCACCACCGGATCATCAGAAGCTCCTCCAGCCAGTCCGCGAAAAAAACCGTAAACCGGACCTTTGAAGCCATCTCTCCGTCATATACTGCCCCGGGAAGATAGACATACAGGAAATAAGCGCTCACTCTCTCTTTGATCAGAGCCAGTGTCAGTTCAGGTTCACCGGAAGCCGGATTATGGGTTTCATACAAATCCGCTTCGTCAGCAGATTCTGCCCGAAAAGAAAGAAGGAATTCTTCCCGTATGGAAGAATACTCCTGTTCATCGTGTTCCCAGAGAAACCTTCCTGTCTCTTCCATCCGGTCTGTCCACCCATAGTCAATCACTTCCAGCTCCATGAGAATCTCCAGCTCCTTCCGCATTCTTTTCAGACGTTCAGAAGGAAGCTCCACTGCGGGTGTTGATTCATTCTCCACGAGATCCGTCGGAAAGCTGGTTTCCCATTCCTCCGCTTTGCCGCCCGGTACGGCGTCTGGCTCCGGATCCTCATTCTGCTCGCGGCCATATGATTCCCCATAACGCTTCTGCCAACGTTCCGCCTCAAGGCACAGCTTTTTCATCCGCAGTTCGATGGGGACTTCTCTCTGGGTAAGAATACTGAACAATCTCTCCCGTTCACGAATCAAGGCCGCAAAAAAAGCTTCATCAAATTCACCGTAATCCAGTTCGTCCGGCTCCCCCTGCCTCTCCTCCTCGGAAAGAACACTTACCGGCGAGAAGAGAATCAGCCTCGCTGCTTCGGGACACGCCAGCGACAGCGAAAGCTCCCTTAGCCCGGGATATTCCTCTGTATGCCTCGGAAAGGATGCACAGGTAAGGCAGAGAGCTTCCTCCCCGAGTTCCTTCTGCACAGCGCACAGACCTTCCTCCGTCTGCAGAAAGCATCCTCTCTCATCCTGGAGGAAGCTTTCATCCAGCTAGTCCACCGCGCCGCGGATCCTGCGCCCGATTCCGCCCCCGGTCCTGGCATACCGGTTCAGAGAATCTTCATCAATCTCAATTCTCCATCCTGAGCAGCAGGTATCGGGACACCTTCCTCCAAGACAGCGAAAGGTATCATAATAAACCGGTTTCCTGTAGATCATCTTTGTGCTACTCTCCTTTCGAACCATATGCCGGCTAAGGCCAATACCTGTTATCCATTCACAAACTGACCATTCACCTCGCGCGCGGGGAAGGGTTAGACCGTGAATTGTAACAATAGTCTTTCACTTTTTCCCGGAAAATACAAGATTCTGTTGAAAAACAGAGAAATTTATTTTAAAATATAAGACAGAACTGAGCAGGCATTCTCCTCAGACGCTTTTCGTAATGCTTTTTGCTCAGGCCGGCAACTTATTTATCCTCATTTCAATAAGGGAGCCTGCAGGGTTCCCAAAAAGAAAGGAAGGCGGAACATGAAAAAGTTTCTTGCGGAATTCATCGGAACTGCAGTTCTCGTGACCTTTGCGTGCGGTACTGCAGTAGTAACAGGATGCAACGGCGCTGATCCGTCCAACGGAGCATATGCCCTTACAGCCCTGGCATTCGGTCTTGTCATTGTGGCAATGGCTTATTCCATCGGTAATGTATCCGGATGCCATATCAATCCGGCTGTCTCCCTCGGTGTTCTGATCAACGGCGGCATCGGCTTTGGCGAATTCATCCTCTACATTATCGCACAGTGTGCGGGAGCAACCTGCGGCGCCCTCCTTCTTAAGTTCATCATCGGTGCGGAGAACGGCCTTGGCGCAAATGCTCTGTATCAGGGCGATGTCATGAAATCCCTGATCATCGAGTGTGTTCTTACCTTCGTCTTTGTTCTCGCTGTCCTCGGTGCTACCAGCAAAGCGGCCAACAGCAATGTTGCCGGTCTTGTCATCGGCGGCTCCCTTACGTTAGTTCACCTGCTTGGCATCGCGCTGACAGGCACCAGCGTAAACCCGGCCCGTTCTCTTGGCCCGGCTCTCATCCTTGGCGGAGATGCTCTGTCGGTTGTCTGGGTCTTCATCGCAGGCCCGCTTGCAGGCGGCGCGATTGCCGGTATCATCTGGCAGATCCTGAAGGACAGGGATTAATGGTCCTTACGATGTAAGTTATACCGGAGGTACTTCATATCCGGAACAGATAGTTTGGTACTTTCGGATATACCGCGGGAAACAGATACGCCTTTCCATTGATTTGTTCCCGCGGTATCAAAAAGAAACACCCCCTTACCTCTCTTCGCC
This sequence comes from uncultured Lachnospiraceae bacterium, assembly GCA_902783305.1. Taxonomy (GTDB): domain Bacteria; phylum Bacillota; class Clostridia; order Lachnospirales; family Lachnospiraceae; genus Blautia_A. The sequence goes on from CACZQU010000024.1 coordinate 2,469, forward strand.
GAGGAGAAGTAAGGGGTGTTTCTTTTTGATCTCGGATAAAATACAGGCATTCCGTCCGTTTACCATATCTGTCCGCTGCGATCAGTTTTTCCCATTTTATCCGGCTCTTCAGGCCGGACGGCCCTGATTCCTGATCCGACTGGAAATCATCCGTTTTTATTCAGTAACATTATTTCAGACATCCTGTCCAGTGCCGAAATAATAATACCACCTGCCGTCCGATCCCCGGAAAACTCCTGATGCTGATGGGCTGCCGCTGCCATTTTTTTCCAGGATATTCTCCCCTCTGCCATCCGGATCGGAGAATTCATAAAAGGTCCGGCTGCCATAGCCGTCATGCGGATAGCTGTTGAGATAGAGATTACCCAGCGCGGAAGCAATCAGGTTGAACAGAATCATTGCGATCAGAAACCAGAGAAAAAAGGAATTCCGCCTTCTTCCATAGCCATGCCGGCGATACCACCCATTGTAACCACCATATCCGGAATCTCTCCCGAAGCTTTCCTCAGGATCAGCATAACCCTGCTCTGCGTAGCTTTTCCCATATGGGTTTGCACCGAAGCCCGCATAATTCCCTCCATAGGCATAGCCTGCCTGTCTGCCGGAAGGCCCCTCATGAAAAGCACCGGACTTAATCGCATTGTAGGCGGAATTCACCTCATTCATCCTGGCGGCTGCCTGAACATCTCCCGGATTCGCGTCCGGATGATATTTTTTGGCGAGTCTGCGGTACGCGTCCTTGATCTCCTCCTGAGTCGCATTTCTGGATACCCCCAGAACGCGATATGGATCATCCATCACTTATCTTCCACTTCCTTTTCTTATCAATGATTACCCTGCAAAATGACTCCTGCGGATTGCTCCGCGGTTCGCGGTTCCCTGATTCTGATGTTATAAACCATCGTAGATTACCATTCCGCGGTTTGCGCTCCCCGG
>CACZQU010000025.1 GCA_902783305.1 uncultured Lachnospiraceae bacterium
CATGGTGTATGAAGCTGTGCAGCTGGTTGAAGAAATGGTCTTTGGACAGGCGGAGACATGAAGAGGGAAGGGATCAGCCGCTTCCCTCATTCCGTTACTGTTCAGCCCGCAGCTTCTCATCTGTCTTCCGTCTGCCCTGCAGCACTTCACCTCTGTGCTGTGCAGGGCAGGATTCCTCATTCCAGTTCCTTGCTGAAAATCAGCTGATCTATTCTGACGATATCAACATTGCCGTTAAACTCAAAAGAAGCCTGCGTACCATCTGTAAACACCAGATCCAGCTCGCTGTCCGAAGCCCTCTCCGGTAATCCGGAAAACCGGATCGAATGGAACCGGATCCGGGAATAGGGCATTGTTGTATACGCCTTTCTTTTCCCTGTCAATCCCTGTACGTCCACGGAAATGATTCTCCGATCCGTAAAGATGATCTGATCCCGGATTGACTGAAACGCAAAAAGAGTTTTCTCCTCCGGCAGAAGAAGGCAGAGAACTTCCCGTGAGATTTCTTCAGGGGGAATCGGAATCAGGTTAAAAATGGAATGGGGATTGAAGCTCATTGACATGAACGGATCCTCCTTTTCTGCCACCCCTCATTGATCATCCGTTTCATTTCCTCAAAGGGCTTCAGGCCGCTCAGGGAATCATAGGCTGAAATACACAAAGCACCGGCGGCAGCGGCGAGATGGAGAGCATTTTCCAGTGTCTCCCTCTTCAGAAGTGCTGTAAGAAATGCTGCTATACAGGTATCACCCGCACCGGTACCGGAGAGGATGTGTTCCTGGAGGTAAGAAGCCTCAAAGCCCTCTTGTCCGCACCAGGATGAAGAATCAAGGTCGAAATGAGCAATAAAATCCTGCATCCTTTCTTCCGGCGCGGTGCAATAATAGATGCCCTGGGCACCGCATTTCACCAGGACAACCTTCGCACCCGCCTCCAGGGCAGATTCTCCAAGAAAATGCAGATCCTCCATCGTCACAAACTCTGTCAGGTCACGCCCCCCGGCCATCGCCAGCAGTTCTTCATACCTGATCCGGTTCAGCATAAACAGAAGCTCTTCCACACTCGGTACGAAGATGTCGACGAAAGGCAGCGTTTCTTTCAGTATTTTTTTCCAGTCCGCCTTTCCTGCCTCCGAATCCGGGTCAACGGCAGCAAGATCGAGAGATGTGGAAACTCCCATCTCGTGAAGCCGTTTCATCATTCTGGTCAGTTCTTCCCCGTCATTTTCAAACATGCGCCTCATAATGGTAGGATAGCCATAGTGGAACAGAACGGCTTCCTGTGCTTCAGTGTAGTCAATATCCTCAGCCGTAAAATCGTCATTTGCGCCTGGACTGTGCAGAAAAATACGGTCGATGCCCCCGACAGCCAAAGCAATCGTGAAGGAGGTGGAGGAGACGTCGGAATGAATCAGTCCTTCCTCGACGCCATATCGCTTCAGCGTCTGGGTAATGATCGTTCCAAACGCGTCCCTGCCGACCTTTCCTCTCAGGCTGACGTCACACCCGAAATACTTCATGGCAAGACCTGTATTCGCCACCGCGCCCCCGATGCTTGTCGTCACTCCGTTCAGATGGATCAGTTTGCCAGGCTGAAGAAGATCACCGATGTTCCGGACATTCCTGGGCGGAAAATCCGGAGTAATATCCAGGCACAGATGTCCTGCAACAATCACTTTTTTCTTCATAATCACTCCTTAAGACCAGTTCTGACTGCAGATGCGGCCGTCACACGACAGCTCCTGCAGCTTTATCTTTTTCCCAAGTACCCAGGTGGTTTTGATCAGACATCCTGAAAAAAATCCGGATTCCTGCTGGCCGTCAATTCTTGCCGCCTCCATGATTTCGGCAGAAAAATAGATAATTTGCACAAATAACACACGGTAATTATCCCAAAACATGTATAGTATATCTTTTCTGCTGACAGGTGTCAAGGGAAGGGTTGAGGATTATCCACATCATGCGGGAGGCTGCCCGACCCGTCCATGACCGGCGGAAACTTGCTTTTTCCCTGTTTTACGATATAATATAATTGGCGGATATTTATGTTCACAGAGCTGTTCTGCTGAAAACCGTGTAAGACTCCGGGATCGCAGGAGCGCAAAGTGCCAAACCATCCGCAGGAATCTTTTTGCACGGTAATCGTTTATGTTATCCATTCCAGTCCAGTAATCTGCAGAAATGCAAAACCGAAAGGAGGCCATAATGTCAGTTTTAAGCAGACTTCTTTCCGAATGCGTCACAGATGTTGATCAGCTGAGAAAGTACGTTCCCTTACGTCCAGATGATGAAAAGCAGATCAGGGAAATATCCGAACGATATCCGTTCTGTGTCCCGCCTTATTACCTGGGATTAATCGATCCGGAAAATCCGGAGGATCCGATCCGCAAAATCTGTATCCCGGGCACTCAGGAGCTGTCCGGTACAGGAATGCATGATACAAGCGGTGAAAGCGAAAACACCGTGATCCGCGGGATGCAGCATAAATACCCTCAGACTGCACTGATCCTGACGACAAACCGATGCTCGATGTACTGCAGGTTCTGCTTTCGCAAAAGGATGGTGGGGTATTCGGAGCACGAGACTGCAGAGCATGTTCATGAACTGGCAGAGTATGTAGCTAAGCATCCGCAGATCAATAATGTACTCCTCTCGGGCGGAGATGCCCTCGTCAATTCTGACGCTAAAATCAGAATGTACCTGGAAGCCTTCTCCCGGATCCCGACACTGGACTTTATCCGGTTCGGAACCAGAACCCCGGTGGTTCTTCCGATGCGGATCTATGAAGATGAAGAGCTGCTGGATCTTCTGAAGGAATACAACCGGAAAAAGCAGATTCTGATCGTAACGCATTTCAATCATCCCAACGAAATCACACCGCAGGCAAAAAGAGCGACAGACGCACTGGCCAGCTGTGGATGTATCATACGAAACCAGACAGTACTGCTGAAGGGAGTCAACGATGATCCGAAGACACTGGCCGCACTGCTGAACAGGCTGGTTTCGGTCGGGGTCATCCCTTACTATGTCTTCCAGTGCAGGCCTGCCAGAGGTGTCCTGGATGAGTTCCAGATTCCGCTTTGTCAAGGCTCCTCCATCGTGGAGGAAGCCAGAAGTATGATGAACGGACAGGCAAAAAGCTTCCATTACTGCCTGTCTCATGTCACGGGAAAGATCGAGATTCTCGGAAAGCTGGAAGACGGCAGAATGCTGTTCAAATATCATCAGGCAAAGCATCCGGAAGACAATTCCCGCATTTTCACCAGGATGCTTACTCCGGACCAGTGCTGGCTGTAAAGATCGGTTTCCTGATTCGTTACTATTCAGCCGTCCCTGAAAATGCGCTTATCTGAACGTCATGCCCGCATGTAAGGACAGATAAGCGCATTTTCAGGTGACAGCCTGTAGGCTGTCACCTCCCTTCATGACAACTTCAGCCACGCGAAGCGGGGCGGAAAAGCGCCGACAGGCGCGAATTTGGAATGAAGGGAGAGACGGCTGAACAGTAACCCTGATCCCGCCGCTGTCACAGCGGATCCTATTCTTCAGCAAAATCGATATCCATGGCAATCTGCAGCTCATAATCCGGGAAAGCTGCCTGAAGCTCCTTACACACTTCCTGATGCAGGGCTTTCCGGTCCTTCTCGTCAAAGCTGACCACCAGATCGAAACGGATGATTTTCTGCTCCTTCAGCAGGTAAAATCCATGCATCTGACGGACATGTTCATGGGCAAACACAATTTCCTCCACCTTCTGTTTTGCCTGTATGATTTCCTCATCCTTTGTATTGACCGAGTAAACGCCGACCGCGGTAAGAATAACCTGATGCTCCTTATATACCTTCATCGTGATCTCACGGATCAGCTGATCCAGCTGATCCGCATGATAAGTGTCCGGCACTCCGATGTGAACGGATCCGTTCCAGGTATCCGGTCCGTAATTGTTCAGAACCAGATCATATGCCCCCTGCACTCCGGGAAAGCTCATGACGGTATCATGGATGGCTTTGGAAAGCTCAATATCGTTCCGTTCTCCCAGAAGCTGGGATATGGTTTCCCGAAGCATTTCGATACCGGATCTGATGATCACCACAGAGATGACCGCTCCCAGCCATGCTTCCAGGGGCAGATGAAACACCAGATAGATCCCCGCAGCTGCCAGCGTGGATGCTGAAATGACAGAATCCAGCGTGGCATCCTCACCGGAATTGATCAGAGAATTTGAACGGACTTTTTCCCCAACCCCTTTAACGTAGCGTCCAAGCAGGATTTTGACAACCACAGCCACGGCGACGATAACCAGGGACACTGTATGATAATCCGGTGTCTGAGGATGGATAATCTGCCTGACCGATTCGGTAAAGGATGTGATACCGGCGTAAAGCACAATCACCGCGATAATCATAGCCGTCAGATATTCGATCCGTCCATAACCAAAGGGATGCTTCTTATCCGGTTCCTTCCCTGCAAGCTTTGTTCCTACGATCGTGATCAGAGAGCTGGCCGCATCAGAGATGTTGTTGACGGCATCAAGGACAATCGCGATGGAATGGGCAGCAAGACCGATGACGGCTTTAAAAACGGCAAGAAAAATATTGGTAATAATACCGATCATGCTCGTACGGATAATCGTTTTTTCCCGGTTGGTTTCTCTCATCAATCTGACCTCCTTTTTTTAATAAGGATCCATTCGAAAAACGGATCCGGAAAAGAACGGCAGCAGTATTTCTTCAGACAGCTGCCATCGTACATTTTCCGATACATTATATCATCCGGCAGCAGAACCGACAATGCCGATTCTTCGTTACTGCTGCCATCCGCCCGCGCGTGGTTTTACAGTTAATCCGTGAGTCGTAACCTCCGGTCAGCGCACGGCACCCTTTTTAAAGTTTTGTACTGGAAAACCAGCATCACCTATGATAAAATCAAAGCGGCGGAACAGGCAAGGCAATCTTCGTTCGTATTTTTAGGGGGTACAATGCTTAGCTGGCTGACACACGGTATGGTCTTCTTCGGAAGTATACTGATGATATTCAATGTATATGGTTATTTCCAGTATGTCCGGCATATTGAAAAAAAATGGGAGAAGGAACGGTATGTGCTGTATATCCCGGTAATTTTACTCGTCCTGTTTCTCATCGGATATCTGGCCGTCGGATTCTTCGGCGACCCGGATCTGCTTGTCTCCGGAATCCTTTTCGGGGGCAGTATATTTGTATTCGTCATTTTTATCGTTCTGCAGAAAATCACTGACCAGATACAGATAACAGAGCGCCTGGGAGCTCAGGTGAAAACCATGGAGAACACCAGCAAAGCGAAAAACCTGTTTCTGGCCAGTATGAGTCATGAGATGCGTACCCCTTTAAATGCCATCATCGGACTGGATGTTCTGCTTGTCAATAATCCGGATCTGCCCCCCGAGGCACACAGCCAGGCAGAAAAGATCGGAGTCAGCGCCCGCCATCTTCTGGAGCTGATCAACAATATCCTCGATATGAACCAGATCGATGAAGGTACCCTGCAGCTGGTCGAGGAGGATTTTTCACTCTATGACACGATTGAGCTGATCAACGCGATCATCCAGAATCATTGCAGTGAAAAAGGGCTGACCTATCAGAGCCGGATTGACGGTGAAATCGATGATTTCTATATCGGAGATGAGCTGAATATCAAAAGAGTTCTGATTAATGTCCTTGGCAACGCGATAAAATATACCGTTCCTCCGGGAACTGTATCCTTCACCACAGAGCAGGTTCTTGCGGAAAACAGCAGCCGTATTCTTCGATTCACCGTTGAGGACACCGGTATAGGTATGGATAAGGATCTGCTTCCCAACCTGTTTTTCCCCTTTGTGCAGGGCGATAACTCCAGCACCGCCCAGTTCGGAGGCAGCGGCTTAGGACTGGCCGTCAGCAATAAAATTGTCGGACTGATGAACGGCAGCATTTCGGTGACGAGCAAAAAAGGGGTCGGCAGCACCTTTGTCATTACCATTACGCTGAAAGCCTCCGGCAAAAAAAAGGAGGATGCGGTTAAAGCCGAGGTGCCGGAGGATATTGACATCCTTCAGGGAAAGCATATCCTGATTGTCGAAGACATAGAGATTAACGCGGAGATCGTCGCAGATCTTCTGGAAATGGAAGGTATGACCTCCGATTGGGCAGAAAACGGTAAAATTGCCATAGAAATGTTTTCCTCCCGTCCGGAGAATACCTATGACGCGATCCTGATGGATCTGAGAATGCCTGTGATGAACGGACTCGACTCGGCCAGAACCTTACGTTCCCTTGACCGGCAGGACGCAAAGACGGTTCCCATTCTGGCGCTGACTGCCAATGCGTTCGATGAGGATGTCCGCAATTCTCTGGAAGCGGGAATGAACGAGCATATTGCCAAGCCCATCGATTCAGACCTGCTCTACAACAGCCTGCGGTGGCATATCGCAAACCGTGACGAAGAGTAACCGATATTTATTCTGAAGTGTACCAATGAGGCTGTCATTCTTTCGCATACGAAAACCGGCCTTTGATTTTTACCCCTGTTTTCAAAATGGGAAATACCCGCAAAGCAGCATCTGCAAAAGCATTGTTGCCTATGGATGATTGCAGTGCAAAATGACTCCAACGGATTGTTCCGCGCTTCGCGCTCCCACAATCCTGGAGTCATGGATAACCGAAATAAAAATAGAGCAGGTCCTGAGGAACACAAATACAAACGCTCATTACGCGGGAGCTGGTCCATTTATTCAGGCGGCAATCCTGAGCTAAAAGAGACAAGGAGAAACACACAACATGAGCATTAATTTACAGACTGTCCCAAAGCTTGGCTTTGGTCTGATGCGGCTGCCGGAAAATGACGGAGTCATTGATTTTGAGCAGGTTTGCAGGATGGCAGACGCCTATCTCGAGTCCGGCCTGAACTATTTTGATACCGCATACGTTTACCAC
>CACZQU010000026.1 GCA_902783305.1 uncultured Lachnospiraceae bacterium
CCAGCCCTGACGGCCTGGCGCAGGCTTTCCTTATCGGTAAGGAATTCATCCAGGATGACTGTGTCGCCATGATTCTGGGCGATAATATTTTTGCCGGACATGGACTGAACAGGCGCCTGAAGGAAGCTGTCAGACGGGCAGAAAGCGGCGGCGGAGCCACCGTTTTCGGTTACTATGTGGATGATCCCGAGCGGTTTGGCATTGTAGAATTTGACAGTGAGGGAAAGGCCGTTTCCATCGAAGAAAAACCGGAAAAGCCGAAAAGCAACTACTGCGTGACGGGCCTGTATTTCTATGACCAGCATGTCGTTGAGTACGCCTCTTCCCTGAAGCCCAGCGCCAGAGGAGAGCTGGAAATCACGGATCTGAACCGCATCTATCTTGAAAAGGGAACCCTGAATGTGGAGCTTCTGGGTCAGGGCTTTACCTGGCTGGATACAGGAACGCATGAAAGCCTGGTGGAAGCCACGAATTTCGTGAAAACCATGGAAGATCACCAGCATCGTAAGCTGGCGTGTCTGGAAGAAATTGCCTACCGCAACGGCTGGATTACCAGTGAAGACGTCCTTGCCGTTTATGAGGTTCTGAAGAAGAACCAGTACGGCCAGTACCTGAAAGATGTCCTGGATGGGAAATATGTCGATATTCTCCACGAAAACCGCCCATGAGCGGTTTCCATCTCAGGAGCTGTGCAGGTTCTTTATGCACAGCTCCTTACCACATCATCAATCTGAACGGAAAGGAATGAGATCCTATGACCATTATCGTTACCGGCGGTGCCGGATTTATCGGAAGCAATTTTATTTTCCATATTCTGAAAGAAAAACCCGATTACCGTGTAGTCTGTCTCGACTGCCTGACCTACGCCGGGAACCTGTCCACACTTTCCCCGATCCTTGATCATCCAGGTTTCCGCTTTGTCAAGGCAGACATTACCGACCGTGAGGCGGTATATCGTCTTTTTGAGGAAGAACACCCCGACATCGTAGTCAATTTCGCCGCGGAAAGCCATGTGGATCGTTCCATTGACAATCCGGAGGTCTTTCTGAAGACGAATATCATCGGAACCTCCATCCTGATGGATGCCTGCCGTAAATACGGGATCACCCGTTATCATCAGGTTTCCACCGACGAGGTTTACGGCGATCTTCCGCTGGACCGTCCTGATCTCTTCTTTACCGAGGAGACACCGCTTCACACCAGCAGCCCCTACAGCTCCTCCAAGGCCGCCGCAGATCTTCTCGTCCTGGCTTATCACAGGACCTATGGCCTGCCGGTGACCATCAGCAGATGCTCGAACAACTATGGCCCCTATCATTTTCCGGAGAAGCTGATCCCTCTGATGATCGCCAACGCTCTGAATGACAAGCCGCTGCCTGTCTACGGCAAGGGGGAGAATGTCCGTGACTGGCTCTATGTCGAGGATCACTGCAAAGCCATCGACCTTGTCATTCATAAAGGCCGCGTCGGGGAAATCTATAACATCGGCGGCCACAATGAGATGCGGAACATAGATATCGTAAAGCTCATCTGCAAGGAGCTTGGCAAGCCGGAATCTCTCATCACCTATGTTACGGACCGCAAAGGCCATGACATGAGGTATGCCATTGATCCGACCAAAATCCACACCGAACTGGGCTGGCTTCCGGAAACAGCATTTGCGGACGGGCTGAAAAAAACCATCCGCTGGTATCTGGACAACCGTGACTGGTGGGAAACAATAATCTCGGGGGAATACCAGAATTATTATGAAAAAATGTACGCAAACCGCTGATATTGGAGGTGCTGTATGAGAGTTTTGGTAACCGGCACAGCCGGCCAGCTCGGGCACGATGTCATGAATGAACTATCCAGACGCGGGATCGAAGGAATCGGTTCGGATCTGGCTCCCCTTTCCGGTGAGACGTCAGGCCAGGGCCAGATGCCTTACGTTTCTCTGGACATCACAGACCAGGAACAGGTGCGGACAGTATTCAGGGAATGGAAGCCGGATGCGCTGATTCACTGCGCAGCCTGGACAGCAGTCGATGCGGCCGAGGACAAAGAAAAACAGGGGACGGTTCATGCCGTCAACGTGGACGGAACCCGCCACCTGGCGCAGTGCTGCCGGGAAACCGGAGCCAGGATGCTTTATCTGTCGACAGACTATGTTTTTGACGGCTCCGGGAATGACCCGATATCTCCTGACCGGAACGACTTTCGTCCTCTGAATTATTACGGACAGACAAAGTATGAAGGGGAGGAAGCTGTCCGCAGCCTTCTGGACCGATACTTCATCGTGCGGATTGCCTGGGTTTTCGGAAAAAACGGCAATAATTTTATTAAGACTATGCTCCGGATCGGAAAGGAGCATGATGTACTCCGTGTCGTCAATGACCAGATTGGCACACCTACCTACACCTTCGACCTGGCAAGACTCCTGACAGACATGATCCAGACGGAAAAATACGGACACTATCATGTGACAAATGAAGGAGGGTATATCAGCTGGTATGATTTTGC
>CACZQU010000027.1 GCA_902783305.1 uncultured Lachnospiraceae bacterium
GTGTTGCTTTTCATGAGAAAATGGGATTTCACAAGGCAGCCCATTTTGAAAAATGCGGGTACAAATTCGGACGATGGATCGATATGATCTGGATGCAGAAAAACAGGGATCCGCTTCCTGATCCCCCTGAACCTGTCCGGTGGATGAAAAAACAGCTGCAGGACAATGGGAATCGGTAAGCTTCTGCTCACGGTCTGATCTTCCCCGTGTGGCTTTACGGTCAATCCGTGAATAGCAGCCTATATAAGGTGATTGCCTGTACAGGCGTTTAAGCAGGTTGCATTGCCCCGGCAATTGTGCTAGAATTGGGTCAACTCAGGCGAAAGATAAAGCATTATCGTTCTGCCTGTTATCTGATAAAGGACTGACGGCCGCCTGGTCAATCAACGGAGGGGTGACGTGACTTATAATTCGATTTACTTCGTTTTCTTTTTCGGTGTTTTTCTGGCAGCTTACAGCCTGATGCCTACCGTGAAAGCAAGACAGATTATCCTGCTTGCCGCAAATGTGATCTTTTATCTGCTGGCAGGCAGTCTATCCTGCCTTCTGATCCTTATGGCATCTTTTGCTGTGACTTATTTTTCATCGCTTCGAATGGCGGGAATATACGGTGCATATGAAGAGCAGAGGGTCGACCTTACGGCCAAGGAAGCAGCCTTGCTTCTTCGTGCATACAAAAAACAGGCTTTCAGGGTACTGCTTCCATCACTGATTTTCATCTTCGGGATCCTTGTCTTTATCAAGACCGGACGCATACTTCATTTTGAGGAAGTCCGCTCTTTTGCGGACTTTCGCTTTTCCGCGATCCTGGTTCCGTTAGGAGTCTCTTATTATACCTTTTCCGCTGCAGGTTATCTTCTTGACACTTTCTGGAGGAAAACAAAAGCGGAGAGAAACGGACTTCTGCTTGCCATCTCGATGACGAATTTCATGACAATTGTGCAAGGTCCGATCATGAAATACGACGGACTGATGAAGCAGCTGTCTGCTCTTCCTGAGTTTCGGTATACCAGGATGACAGACGGGCTGGCTCTCATGCTCTGGGGCCTGATCAAAAAGATGGTCATCGCTGACCGGCTTGCCATTTACTATACGACGGTTTTCGGAAGACTTCACCGCTATGCCGGGATCGAAGTGATTTTTGCCGTTATCGCGAATGTGATGTGTATTTACGCCGACTTCTCCGGATGTATGGATATCGTCAGAGGCGCGGGAGAGTGCATCGGTCTTTCCCTGGATGAAAATTTCCGCCAGCCCTTCTTTTCCCGGTCCGCGGCTGAGTTCTGGCGCCGCTGGCACATTACCCTGGGGAAATGGTTTCGGGATTATGTCTATATGCCGATCGCCATGAGTCCGGGATTTATGAAAATGAATTTCTCCGTCCGTAAAAAATATGGTCCGAAGACTGCCCAGATCACATCCACGGCTTTGCCTCTGCTTGTGGTATGGATTCTGACCGGATTATGGCACGGGACGGGCTGGGGGTATTTTTTCTGGGGTCTTTACTGGGGATTTCTGATCATTCTGTCAGAAATCCTGAAGCCTCAGTTTGAAAAAATCTGTGAATTTCTTCATCTGAACCGGGATTCTTCCTGGTTTCAGATCTTTCAGATGGCGAGAACCTTCTGCCTTTTTGCCGGCGGAAGAATGCTGACGGCTCTGAACACACCAAAGGGCGCTTACTGGGCTCTCCTGCATCTTCTTGAGGAGTCCCGCATATGGAGGCTTTTTGACGGAGGATTATACAATATAGGTCTGGATCAGAAAAACTTCCGGATTGCTGTGACCGGAATCTTCCTGATATGGATTGTGGACATTCTTCAGTCAAGGATGAGAATCCGTGATTTTATCGGAAGGCAGCCGCTGGTCATCCGGTGGTTTATTTTCTATCTCGGAATCGGAGCTGTTGTCGTTTTTGGCATTTACGGAAGCTCCTACGATGCGAGTTCATTTATATACGGAGCATTTTGAAGTTCAGATATCATTGACTGTAGAAACGCAGCAGGATGTGGCAGCTTATACTCGACTGGTAATGGTTTTTTTTGCAGGAGGTACAGAAGATGAGAGAGAAAATCAATGATTTGCTGAAACAAAACTACCCTCAGATTGACTTTGAAAGCTCCGAAGAGCTTGTGGATGACGGAATTCTTGATTCCATGACTCTGGTGGGAATTATCTCTGCGCTGTCTATGGAATTTGGGGTCATGCTTCCCTATGAAGAGATTATCCCGGAGAATTTCAACTCCCTTGATGCCATGGCTGAACTCATTGAAAAGTATCTGTAACGGAACATCAGGCATCATCTGCCTGACGGCAGCTGTTCTTTTATCTATGTGTTTCGCTGCGGATTCGAGGCAGAGACAGAGCAGCTGCGAAAAACGACTTACGATAAGGAGCCAGATATGGTGGATACATTGGTAGGGCA
>CACZQU010000028.1 GCA_902783305.1 uncultured Lachnospiraceae bacterium
GCCCAGCCGGATTACGATGAGGACGTCACGGAAACCATCGCGAAGGGTCTGATCGAGCTCGTCCCCGGAGACAAGCTTGACTTCCTGTGCGATTATTATTCCTATGACGGAGAGTTCGAGGACAGCCATTACTTCGGAAAAACGCTGGAGGTTACGGATAACATGGTCATCGGTGATGCCTATCCCGAAGAGCAGGAAGCGATCATCCTCTATCGTTTCAACGATATCTACAATCAGCATTACTGGACGGAGCCGTTAACCTGACTCTGACCGGCATTTCATTCATCTGTGATTCCCCCTTGGCGGGGGAATCACTTTTTTATCGCTGCTGTTCGCGGATGAACCGCAAAGCCACTCGCGTACGAATGGACAGACAGTGAAATGCAACTTTTTATCCGCTGTCCGCAAATCCTTTATGCACATTGCCGGTTGACAATTTGACCAAAACGTGACACGATAAGATATCATAGGTTAATTTGTTTTTTCGTTGATTTGACCGTGTCAATACTTTATTTTGGGAGGATATAATGAAGATTGTTTGGCTTGGGCATTCATGTTTCCTGGTTGAAAGCAACGGCTACCGGATCGTTCTTGATCCGTACCGCGACTCTTCCGTTCCAGGTTATTCACCACTTAAGCTGGAGGCCGATCAGGTACTTTGCAGTCATGAGCACGCTGATCACAACGGCGTTTCCTGCGTCACGCTCAGGACAGGGGCGGATTCTCCTTTTACCATCACAAAGCTTCAGACCTGGCACGACGGCAGGAAAGGCGCTCTTCGTGGACCCAACACCATTCATATCCTGGATGACGGAGTTTACCGCATCGCCCATCTCGGTGATCTGGGCTGCCGTCCTGAGCCTGAACAGATGGAGCAGCTTACCGGTCTCGATCTGGTCATGATCCCTGTCGGCGGTTTCTACACCATCGGAGGAGAACAGGCAGCTTCCCTGGCCATCCAGATGCGTCCGAGAATCTGTGTTCCCATGCATTTCAGGGGAGAAGGCTTCGGTTATTCCGAAATCAGTACCGTCAATGATTTCCTGGATCTTCAGAGCTCTGTCACGACTCCCGGCCGGTCAGATTTTTCCCTGGATGAGGACAATCTCAATGGTGTTGTCCTTCTTACCCCGCTCAACGCCCATTCCTATAGTGCCTGAGGAGAATCATCATGAAAACTTTCGTGGAAATGACTAACAGAGAGCTTTTTTCCGTCCTGACCGGAAACGAAGGTCCTATGGCTCAGATGCAGCTTCAGAAGGTAGTCAAGGCGTATCTCGCCTATTGCAGGCAGCATAACTGTGATCATCCGGATGTGGATCTGCATACCATGGTGGTGGAATATCTTGACGGAAAATATAATCCATGAATGAAACGATCGAACGCTTCGGCGGCTGTCTCGGGCGGCTGACTGACCGCCATCCCGGAGCTCTGGCAAAGGTTCTTGCCGCCGTCTACGCGGGTCTGGGCTTTCAGGCTTCCCACTTTCCCAACACAAAAGCTTTCATGCCCTCACGGGAATATCTGCAGGGCTTCACCGCCAGGCTGATGTCGGAGATTCTTCTTCATCCCGGCCGCTGCGCCGTGGTCAATATCTTCATGTCCTGTGAGATCTTTCATGCGCTGGATATCCGGGTATCTGCACCGGAAGCTCTTTCCGTTCTTCTCACCAATACAGCGGTTGAGCAGCCTTTCATCCAGGCTGCTCAGGACAGCGGAGCCCCACAGACCCTGTGCTCCTTTCACAGGACCTTGCTGGGTCTTGCGGAAACCGGGGTTCTGAAGCCTCCCGGTCTGATCGCCTATACCACGATGGCGTGCGATGCCAACCAGCTCACCTTCCGGAGGCTGAGCGAGGTGTGGGATATTCCGCGTTTTTGTGTCGATGTTCCTTTTGATGTGAGCGAAGAGGCTGTCGGTTATGTGGCTGCCCAGCTCAGGGAGCTTCAGACCTTCACCGAGGATCATATGCACGTAAAGGTCAGTCCTGACCGCCTGAAGGAGGCCGTATCCCGGAGCATCCGGACGCAGGAGGCATACCGGCGGTATCTGGCAGGCCGTCCCTTTGTCCATCTTCCCGAGTCCATGACTCCGGAGCTTCTTTCTGTAATCAATAATCATCTTTTTCTGGGGCTTGAAGAAGCGGAAAGGTTCAGCACAATGCTGGTACAGGAGCTTTCTTCAGCCCCAGAAGCTTTGTCCTGTCCGAAAATTCTCTGGATGCACATGCTTCCTAACGCGCAGGAGCCGATGAAAGCCATTTTCCAGGGCAAAGACCAGACCCGTTTTGAAATCCTGGGCTGCGATCTGGCTTATGACAATCTCGTCCCTATGAACGCGGAGCAGCCTTATGAGAGTATGGCAAGGAGAATTGTCTGCAGCAGCTATAACGGCGCGGGAATCCGGAGGATCGAGCGGACATTGGAGCTGGCCCGGTCACTTCAGGCAGACGGGGTGCTGATCTTCTGTCAATGGGGCTGCAAGCAGACACAGGGAATCGCCTTCACCGCAAAAAAAATGCTGGAAGAGGCAGGCTTCCCTACCCTTGTTCTCGACGGTGACGCATGTGACAGAACCAATCAGGCCTTAGGACAGTCCATGACCCGTGTCGCCGCCTTTGAAGAAGAATTGAAGGAGATTTTGTCAGCTGATGGTCATCTACTTCTGTAAATATACCCCGGTCGAGCTTCTGTCTGCCCTGGAGGAAGAAACGGAGTGTCCAAACGACGAGGCACCGGATTTCTCCCGGTCGGATATTCTGATTCACAGCAGCATCTGCTCCCATGCCAA
>CACZQU010000029.1 GCA_902783305.1 uncultured Lachnospiraceae bacterium
AACACCGAGATCGAGTTCGAGAAGAAGATCCAGGATACCAACGACACGACGGGTGAGAAATCACCGTGGCAGGACAGTGCGGACTACGACATCGGAGACGAAGTACCGTACCGCATGACGGCGAACCTGCCGAACAATGTCACCGATTATGTGGTCTATGACTTCATCTTCCATGACACCATGGAGGAGAGCCTTGACTTCAATGAAGTCACCATGGTCACCCTTGACGGCGAAGAGCTGACCGAGGGCGAGGACTATGAGCTGACCGTAGCGGAAGATGGGCACAGCTTCGACCTGGCGATGAGCTGGGGCGACGCGGAGGCGACGGAGAATATCGCGGACGAAGACCTTAACGGGGCTCAGGTCGAGGTATACTTCAACGCAATCCTGAACGAGAACGCAATTCTCGGCAAGGAAGGCAATATCAACACCGGTTCGCTGGAATTCTCCAACAAGCCTGGATTTGACGAAGGCGGCAAGCCGTATCACGAGACGACTCCGGACGACACGGTCATCGCGTTTACCTACAAGGTGGATGTGAACAAGGTCGACGACTGGGGCGATGCCCTTGAGGGCGCAGCCTTCCAGCTGGAGAAGAAGCTTGCGGACGGCACCACGAAGGTCATTGAGCAGGATGTGAAGACCAGTACCGGCAGCACATTCAGCTTCAGAGGTCTTGATGACGGTGAGTATATCCTGACAGAGACCAAAGCACCGAAGTACTTCAAGGAGATTGCTCCGATCGAGTTTACGGTTACCGCAGACCACAAGGTGGTGTGGGCAGATGAGGATCGTACGGAAATCCTGACCGGCCTGACCGGCAATGTGGCAAGCGGCGAGCTTGTCCTGACCGCGGATGAGAATCTGGAAGGCCTTGCGGGAGACGTGAAGAATATTCCCGAGGACACCTCGATCAGTCTGACGATTACCAAGAATGTGGTTCTGGAGCTCCCGGGCGTCGATGGAGAAGAAGCGGAAAGATATGATATCTACATGGACAACACCAGCTACTGGATCGCCATGTTTGAGGATCCGGAGCTGACGAAGCAGATCGAAGGCTCGCTGAAGGAAATCGTCTTTAAGAATGCTCATGCCTCCTCCGTGACGTATGAGAATCTGATGCCTGGAAGGACATACTATATCGCCGAGGTCAACGAAGACGGCTCCGCCCTTGATGATGATTCCATGGTACCGTACTACACGGCTGAGGGTGGTGATTACATCGAAATCACACCGGCAGAAACCTGGGATAAGGAGAGCCGGACCTTCACCAACGTGTATACCACTCCTCCGGAAGAATTCTACTTCGAAGGAAAGGTGGAAATCACCAAGAAGGTAGTTGACGCTGACGGAAAACCGATGAACAGTGATGAGACCTTCTATGCCGGTATCTTCAGCTATGGCGAAGAGGACGAGGATGAAGAAGAACCGACCCTGGTTCCGGCAGAGCATGCGGATCCGCAGATCCTTACGCTCGAGATGAATGGTACGAGCAGCACAACCGCGACATCGATCATCCATCTGGTCGGAGAGACTCCGCAGGAAGCCGGTGAAAGCTTCGTGATCAGGGAGACGGATAAGGACGGAAATCCGCTCGAGGAAAGCCTGCATCTGGATGATGTCGAGTATACCTTCGAGGTGAGTGAAGATGGCGAAGTGACAGTAGAAGCTTATGGCACCTCAAAAGTCACCATCACGAACCGGGTGAAGGAAGAAGAAGGCTCAGGCAAGCTGACCGTTACCAAGTCCCTGACAGCGGATTTCGCAGGCGAGGAAGCCATGCTGTATGCTGCAGATGCGACCTATTATGTAGCCCTTTTCAACGACGAAGATCTGACGGATATGGTTAAGGGCAGCATTAAGCCGATCGTATTCAAGAACAGCCATGCAAGCTCCGCAGTCTATGATAACCTCGTAGAAGGCAGAACCTACTATATCGCTGAGGTTGACAAGGATGGAAATCTCTATGAAGACACGGTATATGATTCGATACCGGTCTACGGAGAAGACGAAGAAACCTGCATTGAGCTGGCCTTTGAGAACCCGGATGAGAGAGTGACATTCGAGAACTACTATCCGAAGATTCCGGATAATTTCTACTTCGAAGGGAAACTGAACGTCACCAAGAAGGTGCATAGCGCATCGGGAGTGGAAGCAAGAAGCAACGGTACGTTCTATGCCGGCGTATTCCTGGATAAGGATTTCAAGAATCCTGCACCGGCTGCACTTGTCACCCCGAACATCCTCAAGCTGTCGATGAACGGACAGAGCTCTGCAACGGCATCCGCGGTCGTACACCTGACCAGCGAGTCCGGAAAACCGGAAGACGCGATACAGGTACTGTATGTGACAGAGACGGATTCCACAGGGAAACCGCTCAATGTCAACGGATTTACCCAGGGTGGAGTGACCTACCGTATGACGGTGACAACGACGAATACGCATGTTACGCCGTTGAAGCCTGGTGATACAACGATCACGAATACGGAAGTCAAGGTTACCCCGACTCCGTCACCGAAGCTCACCATCACACCGGGTGCGTCGACGAGGACAGGCTCGACCGGCAGCAGCGGCGGATCCAGCACGACCTCCACGACTCATACCAATGACACGAAGACCACCGGCACCGCCAGAACCGGCGATGACACACCGATCGGTTTGTATGTCTCGATCCTTGCCGTTGCGGCATTGGCAATCGCATTGCTGATCCTCAGAAAACGGAATAAGGGTGGGAAGTAATCCGGCCGGGAAGTAACTGGTAACAGACACATCATTTACAGGCTGGCTTCATCAGAGCCAGCCTGGTAGAAGGCTGCAACGCCCGCTGCATCAGGATGGTGCGGCGGGCGTTGTTTTCTTTTCCGGTTCTGGAACCCAGGGCTGGCAAAGTGCGGTAACCTTTCATCATTTATCAGGATCAGCGGCTATCTTTTTATTGAGAACAGGACAGAATTAAGGTATAATATAAGCAAACAAACGGCTCAGTTTCAAAGGAGGAAACCTTATGATCAAGAGAATCGGCTTGCTTACCAGCGGCGGAGACTGCCAGGCCCTGAACGCGACGATGCGCGGCGTGGTAAAGGGACTTTCCACGATGACGAATCCGAACGAGCTTGAGGTGTACGGCTTTGATGACGGCTACAAGGGACTGATTTACGGGAAATACCGGATGCTGACCTCCAGGGACTTTTCCGGTATCCTCACACAGGGCGGGACTATTATAGGAACCTCCCGTCAGCCGTTTAAGCTGATGAGGGTGCCGGATGCCAACGGCCTCGACAAGGTGGAAGCCATGAAGCAGACCTATTATAAGCTCTGTCTGGACTGCCTGGTCATCCTCGGAGGCAATGGAACACAGAAGACGGCGAACCTGCTTCGCGAAGAAGGACTGAATATCATTCACCTTCCGAAGACCATTGACAATGATATTTTTGGCACGGATATGACCTTCGGCTTCCAGAGCGCGGTGAATATCGCGGTGGCCGCCATTGATGCCATCCACTCTACCGCCGCTTCCCATGGCCGTGTCTTTATCGTGGAAATCATGGGACACAAGGTGGGCAGCCTGACCCTGGACGCCGGAATTGCCGGCGGCGCGGATATTATCCTGATTCCGGAGATTCCCTATGACATCAAGAAGATCGTAGAAGCGATTGACCGCAGGGCAAAGGCCGGCAAGCGCTTTACCATTCTGGCAGTGGCAGAGGGTGCGATTTCCAAGGAAGATGCCAAGCTTCCCAAGAAAAAGCTCAAAGAGAAGCTGGAAGCCAGGGCAAAGAAATATCCGTCTGTCTCCTACGAGATTGCGGATGAGATCCTGAAAAAGACCGGACAGGAAGTCCGGATCACGGTACCTGGCCATACGCAGAGAGGCGGCGAGCCCTGCGCTTATGACCGTGTACTTTCCACCCGTCTGGGCGCCGGCGCGGCGGAAGCGATCATGGATGAGGATTACGGCAATATGATCGCCATCGTCAACGGCAAGATCAAGAGAGTCCCGCTTGCGGAGTGCGCGGGCAAGCTCAAGGTGGTATCGCCCAAGGATCAGACAGTAAAGGCGGCGAAGGAGATCGGAATCAGCTTCGGCGACTGATCATATTCACAGACAGAAAAAAGGCCAGCGGGGCTGGCCTTTTTCGGTGTTTTGCTCAGTGCCTTTCGGAGCTTTGAAAAGTGCTTTCAGATGCTTTGTGCAGTGCCTTTCAGTGACTGCGGGGCATTGAGACAATAGCGGCCGCCCTGTTTACCTGCGGGGACAGATACAGGGAAAGACAGAATTGTCCCCGCAGGATATGCAGAAGGACAAAAGAACTTGTTCCGGACTTTCAGTATTTCCGGGATATTTTGCAGGAGCGTTGATTGCATGAGCTATGTGGCATTGTATCGTAAATTCCGTCCGGCGGTTTTTGACGATGTCCGCGGACAGGATCCGATCGTCAATACATTGAAAAACCAGTTGAAAATGGACCGGGTAGGGCATGCCTATCTTTTTACCGGCACCAGGGGGACCGGAAAAACCTCCGTAGCCAAGATTCTGGCCAGGGCGGTGAACTGCCGGAACCCGAAAGACGGGAACCCCTGTAATGAATGTGAGAGCTGCCGGGAATCACTCTCCGGCAGCTCCCTGAATGTGCTGGAGATTGACGCGGCCTCCAACAACGGCGTGGACAATGTCCGCGATATCCGGGAGGAGGTACAGTATCCTCCTGCCCGGGGGAAATACAAGGTCTATATTGTGGATGAGGTACACATGCTTTCCACGGCGGCTTTTAATGCCCTGCTGAAAACGCTGGAGGAGCCTCCCGCTTATGTGATTTTTATCCTGGCAACGACGGAGGTGCAGAAAATCCCTGCCACGATCCTCTCCCGGTGTCAGCGCTATGATTTCCACCGGATCAGCACGGATGTGATTGCGGACCGGATGAAGGAGCTTCTGGAAAAGGAGGGGGAGAAGGCCGAGGAGCGGGCAGTACGATATATTGCCCGGGCGGGAGACGGATCCATGCGTGACGCCCTCAGCCTGCTTGACCGCTGCATTTCCTTTTACCCGGGAGTAGAGCTCACCTATGAAAATGTGCTGAGCGTCCTGGGAACGGTGGATTTTGACGTGTTCAGCCGGATGCTCCGGCTGGTGCTTGCCGGGGATGTGTCCGGATGTATAGGCCTTTTGGACAAGGTGCTCTCGGAGGGCAAGGAGCCTGCCCAGTTTACCCTGGATTTTACATGGTATCTGAGAAATCTGCTGCTGGTGAAAGCCTCGGAGGATCCGCGGAGCATTGTGGATGCTTCGGAGGAAAACATGCGCCTTCTCGTGGAGGAGAGCGGTATGGTGGAGAACCATACCCTGATGAGATATATCCGTATTCTGTCAGAGCTTTCCGGACAGCTGGGCCGTTCCGTGCAGAAACGGGTTCTGACCGAGATGGCGCTGATCCGACTGTGCCGTCCCCAGATGGATACGGATACGGATTCCCTTCTGGAACGGATCCGTATCCTGGAGAAGAAGGCAGACGAAGCGCCGAAGGTGGTCTACAGGTCATTGCCGGATTCTTCCCTGCAGGACGGCAGAGACGATGAGAAAAGTTCCGGCGCCGATGAAGAGGGGAGAGCACCAAAAGCCGAAGCGCCAAAAGATTTTCAGACTATTGCGGCAAAGTGGAAGCAGATTACCGGCTGCATCAAGGCGACACTCGGACAGACCCTCAGAAACTCGGAGGCCTGCTATAATGGTGAAACCGGGGAGCCGGTTCTGTATGTTGTCCTTAAGAACAATGATACGATCGCCAGGCTCCACGCGGAAAGGCTGGCGGAATCAGACGCAGAGCAGATTCAGGAAGCAATCCTTGAGGTGACGGGCCTGAGGGTGGATCAGATCCGCCTGACCCTCCCCAGGGAGGCGCCGAAAAGCCTGGAGCAGATTCCGTCGAGCATTGACGAGGCATTTGCGAGCATCCATACGGAGATTGAGCCTGAGGACCAGGATCCCATAAACTTATAGATGACTCCAGTGCAAATGACTCCTATGGATTGTATTTCGCTTCGTGCTCCCCGGGTCCTGGAGTCATCGATTAACGTAAACAGAAATGAACAGGAGTGTATATATGGCAAAACGAGGCGGTTACAGCGGCATGGGCATGCCCGGGAACATGAATAACCTGATGAAGCAGGCGCAGAAAATGCAGCGCCAGCTGGAAGAAAACCAGAAAAACCTGGAGGAGATGGAATTTACCACTACCGCAGGCGGAGGTGCCGTGTCAGTGAAGATCAGCGGAAAGAGGGAGATTCTGGAAGTGAAGCTCTCACCGGAGGTGGTAGATCCGGATGACATCGAGATGCTTCAGGATCTGATTACGGCGGCTGTCAATGAAGCCATCCGGAAGGTTGATGAAGAGAATGCTTCCGTCATGTCAAAGCTGACAGGCGGTCTTGGCGGACTTGGCGGTCTCGGAGGAGGCCTTCCCTTCTGATGGATTATTACAGCAGCTACATTAATTCCCTGATTTCGCAGCTCTCCAGACTCCCCGGTATCGGGAACAAATCAGCCCAGCGTCTGGCCTTTCATCTGATGAATATGCCCAAGGATCAGGTACGGCAGCTGACGGACACGATTGTAAACGCCAGGGAGAAAATCCGGTACTGCAGCTGCTGCTATACGCTGACCGATCAGGAGCTCTGCCCGATCTGCGCGAATGAACAGCGGGATCATCATACCATCATGGTGGTGGAAAACACCCGGGATCTGGCCGCTTATGAAAAAACCGGAAAGTATAATGGCGTGTACCATGTGCTTCACGGCGCGATTTCTCCGATGCTGGGAATCGGGCCGGACGATATCCGGCTGAAGGAACTGATTATGCGCCTTAAGGGGGATATCAGGGAAGTCATTATCGCCACGAATTCCAGCCTGGAAGGGGAGACCACGGCGATGTATATCAGCAAGCTCATCAAGCCTGCAGGGATCCGGGTCAGCAGGATCGCCAGCGGGGTTCCCGTGGGAGGCGATCTGGA